>JAQICO010000017.1 GCA_027858495.1 Spirochaetaceae bacterium | reverse complement strand
GAAAATTTATCTGATCGGCTGTTTCCGGGCAGGATCCGGTTTCCTTTATCTCTTTTAGAGCCTCTTGGTAATCCTTCCCGGCACAGATAAGAACAGCCACCGCAAACATTCCCGTACGTCCGATCCCGGCTCCGCAATGAATGAAGGTCGGTCTTTCATCCTTAAGGGAATCCTCAGCTATTTCGGACGCCCAGTCCCAGAAATCTATGGCACCATCCCCCTGGGGAATCCCGAAATCTGCTATGGGCAGGTCTTGAACCGTGAATGGCTGCGACTTTTCTTTCCACTGGGCATAGCTTGGGGATTTTTCAGCGATCTCTTCTTTGCCGGTAAGGCAGATAATCTGCTCGATATTATTGTCTTCCATTGCCTCCATCCAGGATTCCAAATCCTTGTGACGTCCGGGCATGGAATCAAAAAACAGCTTCTTCTGGTAATTTCTCATCGATTTCTCCTTTGTGTTTTACGTATAAAACGCTTAGCTTCACCGTGTAATTCATCTGGCAGATCATCCTTCTTGTAAAGTTTCTGCCTAAAGATTAATACAGAACTAGGTCAGAAGATGTCCTACTCTTGGTTTTGAATTAAATTAGTAATTTCCAGAAGCCCTCAGCAACTCATTTTTTATATCCTCTCTCAATTCAATGGGCTCCAAAACCTCGGCTTCTGCTCCGTAAGACATCACCCAGCGTTTCACATCGTAAAAGCCGGAGGTCCGCATTTTTAACAAAACACTGCCGTCTTTCTGGGGAATATATTCCTGTTCTTTGGCCCATCGCTTTTGCCGGATATACCTGGCCTGTGTGCTACTAAAACGGATTAGAAAATCCATCGGTTCCCCAAAGGTGAGATTGAAGGTGGTCTCCAGATAATCCTGAGGATCGAATTCTGCAGGGGCCTGGAATGTTTTATCCATCAATTCCAGACGATGGATCCGCTCTACAGCCAGTGCTCTAATATCTTTATAATCCTTGATGGTAGTAAAAAAATAGAGGCCTCCGTCCCGCTGGAAAAGGTGCAGGGGGTTGATCGTAAAGGAAGCCATTTCATCCTTCCAGAAGGAATGGTAAATGACTTGGCAGCAGCGGTGTTCCGCCATAGCCTGAATAAGATCATCCAGAACCTCTTCCTTGCCGGAATAGTTCTTTTCGTGGTGCTCACCGGATAGAATCACCGATTTCAGGGTTTTAAACTGTTTTAGTTTTTCCGGCTGTATATGGAAAATTTTGTGAAAGGCCCTTTCTATTTCAGTCTGAAAGCGGGAGTCCTGGAAGATATCGGCCCGGCTCCAAAGTAACAGCATCGCCATGGTCTCCGAAGAAGAGAGGTTAAGATCAGGCAGCTTCAGAGAGTCTCCTACCAAACCTTCCTGTATAAAAAAACGCTTTTGACCCTCACGGTCATCATCTTTGATATCCAGAATAACTCCTGACTCTTGAATATACCGCTGGGCGGTCCGGTAGGAGCATTCGAAATGCTCTTTTATTTCCTTGTAACTGACTCCGTTCTGACGGTCCAGCAGCTGTATCAGTTCCAGAATATCCCGGATTTTTTGCATTGGCTTCCCCCGGTTCAATTATAGTATCCTGGGGAGTAACCGTAAAGAACGAATCCTCATTTTTATTTACTACTTGTGAATCCTTCTGGTCTCAATTCTTTCGGCTATCGGACAGGTTTTGACCAGTCCCTTGAATTATTTTTTATGCAATAAAGGTATGATTCTTTTCCTGCATCGTGAAGAGCGTAAAGGAAATATTTCAGAAGATCGATTAGAGACTAGCCTTATTCTGGTAAAACACCGGAGCAGTGAATGTGGATCTGTAAAAATTAGCATCAAATATTGATTTGTAAAGTGTAGCCCAAGAAGTTCTTTAGGGATTGTCGATCAAGGGGATGTGCCTTCCGAAAAAAAACGATACATCAGCCATTACACTATACGAATGTAAAGCGGTTTCTAAGGAAAATATTAGCGAATTCCTGGCCGCTCCTCTCCTGGTGCATCAGCTGCAACGCTCTTGCTTTAAAATAAACTCAAATTCGATAAAAAGGTGGTTGATATGAAAAAAATAATAGTATTATGGATTCTCGTAGCAGCGAATCTACTGTACCTTAATGCAGAAAAGACAAACTGGATGATGATAGGCGTTCAATCGTCAGCGCTGGTAGAACAGGTAACCGACGGAGTTAATTCCTCAACGTCAACCATGAGCTCCCAGGGCCTTTCACTAAGCTCTTATATGTTTAAAGAAGATAACAGAATTGGTCTTTGGGTACATGATAGCTTCTTAGTCCCGGTATCATTGGAGTCTGAGGTAAACGGTATTACCACCACAACCGACCTGTCGGTATACGATTTTCTATTACAGACAGAAATTCTGATTGGTCCCGGTTATAGAGTCCCCATAACTAATGCTCTGGATTTTCATGGGGGTATCGGGCTGCATCTCCTTCATTTAAACGGGATCATATCCCAGGACAACTATTCCTACAGTTTAATGGCCTTTAATTGGGGCATCGGCGGTGAAGCAGCCTTGAAATTGAATATAGGGGAGGGCGTCTATTTCGATGTTGGTTCTATACTGGCGATAGATACACAGAATTTTATGAACGTGAATGTGAGTGGATATGATATTTATGGGTCTTATACCGATTCCTACAGCGACTGGACAAAGGATTACCTTGGGGTTACTGCAAAGTTCTTTCTGGGAATTGGTTACCAATGGGTTAAGTAAAGTAAAATATATTCTGTGCACCCATGAACCGACGCAGCTCACTCTGATTCCCGAACTTAACCATACAGGGTTTAGCTTAACCGGAACCATCACCCTGGGCAAAGGCCAAAACCGTCGGGTCACCGATAGAATCCTATGTGTCGGGGCTCAAACCTGGTTCTGTTTTTCCATTTAGCTCGAAAACGTAATGAAGAATTTATAATAACCGCTTTTATCACTGGGTTACATAAAAGCAAGTACTACCGAAGATCTTCTACGCAGTGGGATTTAGCTGTTCCCTGTTCGTTGTTTATCTACCTCGAGGGAGATATGGCGGTTCTCTAGAAGAAGATTGATTGCAGATGGCCGATCTATTCCCTGGTGGGGCGTTGCCCTATATACTTGAAGATTCCCTTGAAGCAGGTTACTATTAAATAGAGGTAATCATGTATCCTTTAACAGAAGCTGCAGATAAAATAAGATCTCAATACAAAGATGCTAGAATATTGCTGTTCGGATCACACGCCAGAAATGATGCACGTGAGAATAGTGACATTGACTTATGTATTGTTCTTGATAATCCTGAAAAGCGTTTACTGGAGATAAGTCGAGATATAAGAAAAGTGATATACCCCATCTTAAAAAAACCTCTAGATATACTTGTGTATGATAGCATTTCTTTCAATGATCGCTCTTCTTTTCCACTTACCATGGAAGCTGAGATTTTGGAGTATGCTCAAGAATTATGAATATTGGTCAATTGTTA
>JAQICO010000348.1 GCA_027858495.1 Spirochaetaceae bacterium | reverse complement strand
ACTGAATATGAGCCGGGAAATATCCGCAAACAATTTTCTGTTGTTCCGAAAGAATATTCGTAATGCCTTGGGTACTGTAAAAACAAACTGTCGGTGCGGTAAGCGAAGTAAAACTTCTTCAGTCAAATGCTCTGCCATGAGGACTGTTCTTTTCTGGCTGCAGGATGGACAAAGATAGAAGCCCTTACAGCTAAACGGACGAAAATAATCATGTTGCAGTATAGGCAACACTAGAGTGAGCATTCTGGGTAGGAATTTGTCATCCTTGATATATAGCATCTCATAACCTCCGTGTTTTGAGAAATACTATATAATATGAGGAAAAAAAGACATAGGGAAAGAATGGTTATGTATCACAGGGGGAGGAGTGTCTACACTTAAATAGTTGAAGATCCTTGAGCCTCTTGCAAAACTACGTTTTTAAAAGGCTCTCTTAATGAGAATATAAATTAAGAATCGTGATTATTCCAATCGGAAGAAAGAACACCCTCCGATGTTTGGTTGAACCTATCATTGGTTATATCATAGATTTGTAAATAAAGGGATGAATCATCTTCTTCAGAATGTGTGCCTATGGTCAGCAGTGTATTATCTTGAATATGAAGGGAATAAAGGGCTCCCGTGGAAATCTGATCGAGCATAATTCCATTAGAGGGATTGATAAGATATAATGCTCTATTCTGTTCCTCTGAATAAACAAAAAATTGACTGGTCAGGACGGTCTGAATATTATTTCCCAGATTTTCAGCGTGATACTTTAGAGATTCTTTCTCAGAATAGAATTTTTCTATGGGTAGATTTTCAGGATTAAACAGATAAACCTGCCCCCAATTCATCCCATCTCTGAGCCCTATATATTTCCCATTATAATGGATCTCTGCGATGTTCCTGGGAGACCAATTGAGGGCAATTTCATTAAAATCGGAATCCTTCCAGGATGCAATATTCAGTTGATACCCCCTTACATCGGCGGATATCCAGGAATAATAACCTCCTCTGTATAACCTATAGTCCTCATAGATAGTATTATATTCTATTTCTTTGACTTGAGAATCCCCTTCCTGTGACTGCTTATTATAAATCATCAGATTTCCCTCTGAGCAGGTACAGAAAGAATCTCCAAAAACATCAAATCTAAGGGGGTATTCCTTTAATAGCGAATAGGCCGGCAGACGTATACATTGCTCTGCACCATGGGGTAACCTTCCACGGTATTCTGAAACGGTTAGCTCCCAATCTATTACCAGTCCTTTTTCTAGATCGGGCGGTTCATAGTTTGTATTATCATTATCCATGGCATAGAACAAATCCACCGGATTATAAGAGAGTACATTCTCTTTTATTTCTACCAGAGAGATCCCCTTATCGTTAATTTCAAATATCAGGAGGTCTTTATAGGAATCCGCAATAATCTGGTTTCCCCGGCGTACCATTCGGAAATGTCCTGGAATGGAAATGAAGCCCCTTTTATCTGGAGTATCAGGATTCTCTATATTGAGAATATGAATCCCCCTATTTTTCTCGGTAATCAACAGAAGGGAACCCACCAGCTCCATTCCTCCAGGCTGCATGATTTCTACAGAAGTTTCCCCTATGGAGTATTGGTTTCTTATCTTCTCCAAGGTTGAATAGATGGGAGTATAATAATGGTAATAGGAGGTGGTCATTTTACCCTTTCCAAAAAGGATTAGGGGAGTAAAAAAAGTGAGGGTGAGAGAAATCAACGAAAAAAGTCTTTTCATAATTTTATTATATATCAAAATGCTCAGCTTGTGGTGGTTTTTACAAGCTCAGAGCCCTTTGTGGCAAAAACCACAACAGATTACAAGGAATAACCAAAGACCCATTCCACTATTGGATCAAGGCATTTCCCAGACCATATAATAAACTACTGCACCAAATCAACTCACCCAGCCCTTCTCATTCTCTCTCTCGGCTCTTTTGTCTTAAAAACTGAAGTCATCCTATGTTTTTATCATAACACCCGTGGCTCAAAAAAAAGAAAGGGGAAATGAAGCCACAGATGGACGCAGATATACACAGATGGGAAAAAAGAATTTTTAGGGGGGCTGTTTCTCACCAGTACTTTTAGGTAAACTCATTCTCCCTTCCCCACGTAATCAATCAAAGCGGATAAAACCAACTCGGCCCTATAAACAGGGCAGGTTGAAAAAGTTTAAGCAAGTTTTTAAATGATAGGAAAAGTTATATTTCCTATCAAAGGAATTAACGCACAAAATGATTTTTTACGAAAAAAAAAGCTGTCTAAAATGTGATATGTAATCCAAAGAAGCTACAAAAGCGGTATGAAAAAACGAAATACACCATGTACAATGAAAATCTCCCCATTTCTATAAATTTTTCCAGTCCTCAGGGTATAGCTCTCCCAAGCGTAAATGGATCAGAGAAAATATTATTCTATGGAGTCCCAAGCCACACCAGGGGGAGCTCGACCAACCTTCTTCAAGTGCTTCAAGATTTTCTTAATTTCAAAAGTATCTTGCCCTGGTCAGAAATCTATGTTTTCCTGCTCGGGTATGCAGCCGAAATGACCGATATAACCTTCATCTCAGAGCAGCACTTTGGGCTGGTCTCAAAGCTGAGCTTTGCTGCTCGCCCATGCAACCTGGACAGGTGTATTGATTGATTTCATAGATTTTCGTCATATCAGTGTCTCGCAGCGCTGATGTACCTTGCCCAGGCTTTTCTGTAGGCCTTGGTTGAAATATCACATTCCGTTTCGTCTTCCGAAAAATCTTCTTCTGGAAATGACTCCAGCTGATTAATTTTCCATCGATCAGGTGCAAAATCCCCAATTGGATCCGTTTGTTTTGCTAAAAGGGAGGAACTGACAAAAGATTATTAATCCTATATAATGGCTTTAAGAGAGTAAACAAGACATAAAAAAAGTCAAAAGAAAGATACTAAAATGGGAAAGAATGAAATGAGGGATGTTACAATAATTGGAGCCGGTCCTATCGGGCTTTTACTGGGAAATATCCTCGGATCCAAAGGGATAAACACCCTGATTCTTGATAAAAAAGGGGGAATTGATTCCCGTTCCAGAGCTATTGGGATTACTCCCCCCTCTTTGAAAATAATCAATTCTGTTGATCTCAAGGATGAGTTTATCAATCGCGGAGTGAGGATTGATGACGTTAAGATTCACGGAAAGAATCAAAGCAATTTAGGGGGGATCAATTTTAAAAATATCGACTCCTCTACACCATTTATCCTCTCACTTCCACAGCAGGACACCGAAGAGATTCTTTTGGAAAGTCTTAAACGGTATCCTTCAGTAGAAATTATGTTTAATACAGAGGTAACTTCTTTAAGTCAGATCTCGAAACACGAGCCTCAAAGCATAGACCCCCCAATCATAAATCAAGAGAATATGGGACATGTAATCACGGCGCACTGGGAGAATTGGCAAGAGCTGAACATCACTTCAAAAATTGTCTGTGGGTGTGACGGGTTTCGCAGTACCATCAGAGAGCAGTGCGGATTAATTCCTAAGGGAAAGAAATATAAAAAGACCTTTCTTATGGGGGACTTTGTCGATAAAACAGGGTGGGGGGAACAGGCCCGTCTTTTCTTTACCCCTATAGGGTCAGTGGAATCTTTTCCGATGCCTGAAGGGAAACGACGGTGGGTTATTCAGACCAAAGAGTTTATGAAAGAGCCCAAAGGGGAATTTCTTGTTGATCGGATTAATGAGAGAGCAAAAATGGATCTCACCATCGATGATAATATTAGTGTGAGTCCCTTTAGTGTCTACAGATATCTCCTTCCCAGATTTTATGACAATGGAATAATCTTTCTTGGAGATGCAGCTCATACCATCTCACCTATTGGCGGACAAGGGATGAATAGTGGATTTGGCGATGCAGAATTTGCCGCTATGGTTGTAGAACGTACTCTAGAAAAAGGATGGAATCCGAAGCTTTTGAATTTGTATAGTAATTGCCGAAAGAAAGCAGCGGAAGCCGCAGCAGATAGGGCACAGCTCTCAATGGGAATAGGGACGATCGGTGGGGAAGTTGCTTCGGCGTGGCGTAATTTCTGGCTAAAATTAGCGTTAAGCTCTCCTATCAGAAATGTGTTGCCAAAGCATTACGCTATGCTGACGATCCCTTTCCACAGTTTAGATTCAAAGAGAACGAAAAAGATCTTGAAGCGAATTGATTTTTTCTAATTTGCTTTCCTAATATGAGTGACGTGTAAAAGGCCGGAACAGACACTTCTGTAGCGTAAGATGGTAAATCCGCAATCTTCGAGGAGTTGACAAAATGCTTTATTGTCGGGAAATCCTTTGAGACTCTCTGCTATATAACCATAGACTTGCGGGTTCTTGTGGTAGACCGCTCCCCATAGACTTCCCCAAAATCTTAACAGCGCCACCTGAAATCTTTGAAGCCCTTTGTGTGATGACTTTGAGAAGTCAAGAAAGGCCGCCGTACCCCCGCTCTTCATTAAGCGATAGATCTCTTTAATGGTCAGTTCCAGGTCCGGAGAATTTCTTAGGGCATATCCTCCGGTAATTATATCAAATTCTCCTGAAGGGAAATCGAGTTGATTCATATCTACCTCCCGGAATTCTATCTGTTTTTTTAGGCTCTCATTTAATTGAAGATTTTTGGCAGCTTGCTCAAGCATTCCGGGATTGAGATCTACCCCTGTAATGTGTGCCATGGGGTATTTTTTTGCTTCCAGAAAGCAAAGATCTCCGGGGCCGCAGGCCAAGTCAAGAATCCGAGGGGCATCTATCTGTGGCAGTCCCTTCATCACCATTCGTTTCCAGGCTTTGTCTCTTCCAAAAGAGAGTATTCTGGTAATCTTGGAATAGACTTGGGACACCGGAGAAAAAAGAGCTGTGTTAAACTCCTTTTTGCTTTCCGGATCGGCCAAGTTGTAATCTTCCATCTTTTGGTGAAATTCTCTCTCTTTCTTCAATTTAAGCCCTCTTTTTAATATATTCATGACACTTGTATCGAGTGGTATAACTTTCTGTGATTAAATAGTAGTGTGTAACGAAAGAAGGTGTCAATGATAACACAATACAACCCTATTTTTTTACATCATATTGAGACAGCTGTTCCGCCGAAATCTTATACACAAGATTTTGTTCTTAATTTCTTTTCTAATCTTGGCGAGATAGATGATCGACTAAAATCGTTTATGGGGAAGATCTATCAGAATAGTGCCATAGAAAAACGTCATACTGTTATTGAGGATTACGACAAGGAGCCCAAAGATTATACTTTTTATCCTAAAAATAAAAATCTTATTCCATCCCCCTCAACCAAACAGCGTAACGATCTTTTTATTGTGGAGGCCAACAATCTTTCGTTACAAGTAACAGAGAAATTGTTTCAGGGTCCTCTTAAAATTAAACCACAAGATGTGACTCATCTGATAACTATCAGTTGCACCGGATTTTCGGCCCCGGGATTTGATATGCATTTAATGAAACAGCTGAAATTGAATCCTCATACTCGACGATTTCATATTGGGTTTATGGGTTGTTATGCAGCGTTTACCGGAATGGATATGGCTAAAAATATATGTGAAGCTAATCCGGATGCCCGAGTTTTGATGGTCAATGTGGAACTCTGTTCTCTTCATTTTCAACCAAAGAATGATTTAGATACAATGGTTGCTAATGCTCTCTTTGCCGATGGAGTCTCCGCCGCATTGATATCCGGGAAAGAGAGCGATTCGGAAGGGTCCAGAATTATCTTGGAGACCTTTCAGTCTCAACTTCTTGCCGATAGTGAGAATGATATGGCGTGGTATCCCGGAAATACCGGATTTGATATGAAACTCTCTGCCTATGTTCCCAAGATCATTGATCGAAATATTCACGATGTGTTGGGGAATATCTTAAAGAAGTCACAATTAACACTGGAAGATATCGACATCTGGGCTATTCACCCCGGAGGGAAAGCTATCTTGGAGAAGGTTGCTGTCTCTCTCAAGCTGGCACCTGAAGAGCTTCAAGTTTCCTACGATACTCTCAGAGATTACGGAAACATGAGCTCAAGCACGATTATGTTTATACTCAAACTGATCCTCAACGATAACCGGGAGGGACGTATACTGGGACTCGGATTTGGTCCCGGCCTGACAGTTGAGACGGGGTGTTTTCAAAAGATTTTATGATAACAGTCAAAAATCGATCCGATCAATTGGAACTGATGGATGACCCGGAATGCGATACGATAAAACTGATAAGAACCGTTCAGCAGTTTAAGTTGATCAATCCTCTTTTTTCAGGATCTCGAAAACTGATTAAAAAATATTTCCTTCAACAGCTTCGTCCCCAAACAGAAAACGCCTATAACTTTGTTGATTTAGGAGCCGGTGGTTGTGATATCGCTCTATGGGTCTCTTCCTGGTGTCGAAAAAGAGAGATCAATATTAAAATTATTTGCATCGAAAATGATAAAAATGTAGTCTCTTATGCCCGGAAACAAATAGCCTTGCATAATGAGATTGAACTGCTCTCGGTATCGGCATTTGAAATTCCTCAGGATCAAGAGTATGATTTTATCTACTCGAATCATTTTCTTCATCATCTTCCCAATAGTGCAATCATTGAGCTTCTTGGACTCATTGATCGGGCAGGGAAAAGTTTCTTAATGAATGATCTTAAAAGAAGTGTATGGTCCTATATCGGATATAAGATCTTTGCCGGATTGTTTCTCCATCGAAGTTTCGCCAATTATGACGGGGGATTATCTATCTTGAGGGGTTTTAGAAAAGGTGAGCTGGAATCACTGGTGAAAGACGCCCGAGTTAATACATCTACCGATGTGAAAGAGTGTTCTCCGGGGCGTATATTCATTTTAAAAAAAGAGTGAGGGTCGGTTCTTTTCGTTGGATATTTTATATACAGGTCCGTCCCGGTTCGGATTTCGTTGGATTTGTCGACCTGGGAATAATGGGACGGACCTGTTTTTCTCCTCCAAATGATAGAAAAAGTTATATTTTCTGTCAAATGAATTTAAGCCCAAAATGGCTGTTTACGAAAAAAAGTGGTATAAAATGCGATATGTATTCTAAAATCGGTACAAATGCGGCATCATAAATCTAAAAAGTCTGCGAACGCGATTAAAATCACCGGATTTCTTATAGTTTCACAGACTCTTTGTACATAGTTTTCCCAAAGAACATCAGGGGAGAAGAAATTTTATTCTATAGTGTCCCAAGCTACACTAGGAGTGCCTTAAATTGGGTGTGCGCAGGGCGTCCTATAGTTTAATCAACTTTCAGGCACTACTCCGGTAATATGAATGGTGCAAACCCGTGGTATAGTTTTATTCCATCGGGCGATATTTAGGCACTGATTCGATAATAATGATTGTTTAAATAGCATTTAACGAGGGTTGCAAATTCTGACGCAGAGACAATTTGGGATTAAATTCATTTGACAGAAAATATAATTTTTCCTATCATTCGCACGGCTGATAATTCGGTTATAACCCAATCCTACACGACATTCAAAGGATTCTGCCTTATCGCGGCAGGGGGAATAAAAGGGGGATAGAATTTTGTCGCCTACCCTTAAGAAGAAGGCCGTACCGTTCATGTCTCCGCCAGGCAGCTGGGGGATATATTTGCTTATTCTATTCTCAGCAGGATCTCCCTTGCATAAAAGAATCCCACCGGTCTGGTCTATGATGCCACCAAAATCCAGGCCACCGATATAGTTTACCCAACGAGCAGGAGTCATGGAAGTAGTGATTACATATTCCTTTTGTTCCTTGTCGAAGGTTCCGAATTCCATAGCGTCTCCTGAATGTTTTATTATTCAACCAACTTAACATTGAATTAATGGATTGTCAAAGGTTCTTCTCTTTCTTTCCTCCTTCATTTTTAACTCTTATTGGCTAAAAATCAAAATTTGCTTCGGGGTTCTCAGGGAATATGACCTGCGTGGGAATTTCAAAGGGTGGGGCAGAGGTTCCTTCGTCCTTATGTTCGTAGAGATTGGCTCCCCATACCCAGACGGATCCATCTTTTTTCAGGGCCATACTACTCTCATCTCCCTTACTTTCAATTTTTAACCAGTCATTACTATCGTCAATTCGAATGGGAATTGAAGATACAGTAGAGCTCCAATCTCTATCTATTTGCTCCAGTTCCTCGTACCTTGCGGTTCCAATTCCCAGTGCTTCATATTCGTTGCTTCCCCATACCCAAAGGCTTCCATCTTCTTTTAATCCTAGACAATGAAAAAACCCTGGAGCAATATCTTCCCAGGGAATATCTGTTTTGATTTCCTGAGGTGTAGAGGTCTTTTCGAATATGGTGCCTATACCCATCTATCCGCAGTTATTACTACCCCAGGACCACCATGTTCCGTCTTTCTTCTTCCCTACTGCAAAGAAGGCTCCGGGATGAACCTCCTCCCAGGATTGTTCCCTGTCGATGGGGGTTCCTTTTATAGAGTAGGGCTCGTCGATTTGTGGCCAGAATCGCTCCCCATAGGTTCCGCTTTTTCCAAAGCCCCAGCGGGACCCATCGGCATTGATTCCCAGAGTATATTCAGTGCCATTGTTGGAATCTATCTGTTTCCAGGTACCCGGTTGAGGTATCAAGCCATCACTCCAGTTGGACTCCTCTGTCTATTTTACAGAATAACCACCCCATTGGTATAAATCGCCCTTATCATTGATAGCGTAGGATACAGCTCTGCCAGAAGAGATCTGTTTCCAATCGATTTTATCACTGATAAGGATAGGGGTCTTTATCCATTCTCCAATATCAGTATCGGGAATAAAATGTCCATAAAGGCTGCTTCCCCAACCCCAAAAAGTCCCGTCCTGCCTTATCGTTAAAACATGGTCTCTTCCCGCTGATATCTGTTCTACATTGCCAATGCCAGGAATTCTCAAGGGGAGGTAATTGCTGTCCGAACCTTCCCTGACCTTTCTCATGGATCCTTCGTATCGATTTCCCCAGGCCCAGACGTCGCCAGTGTTATCTAAAACATAGTAAGCATCTATTCCCATCTCTATCTCCACAATTTGCCGCTTGAAGACTGAGCGAGCAGGACTCCAGGGACCTGCCTTATTCCCTTCGTTATATAAGGCTCTGACCCGCCAGCAATAGGGGTGGTCCAGCGATTTCAGAGCATAGAGATATTGATTTCCTTCAACAGTGAAGCTCTCAGTTTCATTAAAGGATGTATCTGAAGCTATTTGTAATTCGTAGAGCGATGTCTTAGGATCTTCACTATAGGTGAAATCCTGATTTTCCTCCCAGACTAGACCTCTAGGAGAATAGTCTTCCTCCTGATAGTACTCATTGATATCTGGAACTGATGTGCAGGAAAATAAAAGAAGTAGAAGAAAGAGGCTGAATAATCCTGTGCATAAATAACTCCTTAATTCAATAATGAATTACAAGGAATGATTTTCCAAGATTGTCAAAAAAATATCAGTGCTTTAAAAAGCTCCCATTCTGGTATTCCTGAAAGGCTTGAATCAACTCCTCCTGTGTATTCATAACGATGGGGCCATGCCAGGCCACCGGTTCCTTCAAAGGCTGACCGGATACCAACAAGAAGCGCATTCCCTGCTCTCCTGCTCTCCTGCTCTCACCCGGATTTCATCCCCCTGGTCAATTAAAACCAGACTGCGATTTTCTGCGGGATGGCTGGGGATGGGATCGGTGGCTCCCTGGGGGGTAATGTATTCTGTCATAACAGGTCCTGGTGCAGAGGCTCCGAAGAATCTCCCTTCCCCTTGGAAAACATAGGCAAAGGCATTCTGTTCCAGTTGAATCTTAAAGCTTCTCTCTCTGTTTACAGGAAGAGAAATATCCAGATAGCGGGGGTTGGTGAAAATGCCGGTAACCGGACCCGTTTTTCCCCAGAAGTCTCCTGTTATAATGCGGGCTTTGCTACCATCGTCTTCTATAACTTCAGGTATTTCTGCTGCTGGGATATCCTGGTATCGGGGATCCATCATCTTTTTAGAAGAGGGTAGATTGGACCAGAGCTGGAAGCCATGGTAGAGGGCACTGGCTCCTGGGGCGGGCATCTCTTGGTGGATGATCCCGCTTCCTGCGGTCATCCACTGCACATCTCCATCCTGTAAAATCCCGCTATTTCCCAGGCTGTCTTCGTGTTGGATTCCCCCCTGAATCAGGTAGGTGATGGTTTCAATCCCCCGGTGGGGATGCCAGGGAAATCCGGCCATGGGGCTGTTAGGGTCCTCGTTTTTAAATGGTCCATCATTAAAAATGGGTCGGTTTCCACGGTGGTTCCTTGGCCGAATACTCTATCCAAAGCTACCCCGGCTCCGTCGCTGGTCCGCTGGGGTTTTGTAATGCTTTTTATGGGTCGTAAAGACATAATGCCTCCTTACCGTAGAACTGTCTTTGCAGCTCCTGATCGGTTATTTCAGATACATGGATGCTAAAAGATCCTTTTGCTTTAAGGCTATCATTCCATGGGGATGTCCGAAGGGTATCTGAACCGCTCCCTTTTTTCTTCCCAATGTGACCATGCCTCCTGCGGCTTTTGACTTATAGACTTTCAATGTTGCCTTTGGTTTTTTTAGTAGGGTTAGAATATTTTTTGCTGTGAGTTTCGCCTGTTCTGAGGCAAAAAATCCCAATTTTGTTTCTGCTACATCATTTAGGTCACCAATGCAAAAATATCTTCTCTATCTATT
>JAQICO010000123.1 GCA_027858495.1 Spirochaetaceae bacterium | reverse complement strand
AAGATACCCAAGATACCCAAGATACCCAAGATACCCAAGATACCCAAGATACCCAAGATACCCAAGATACCCAAGATACCGCCTTTGAAGATGGGGCTGTTCAGGGGGATGATGGGAATTTAGTGAACCTAATAAATTTACCGTCGGCAGGAAAGCAACTCATCATTTATTTTAAACCCGAAAAGGCCTATATACAGGATCAGGGGTATGAGGAACTTAAAGAGATGGTAAATAGTTGGGATGGGCAAGACGTTCGTCTAAAAATCACCGGCCACTGTGCTCTTTATGGAACAGAGGAAGGCCGAATTCAGCTTTCCAATATACGGGCCCAGGTCGTTAGGGACTGGCTTTTAGAAAATAGCTCCATCACGGCCGATCAAATAGAAATCCACGGACTGGGTATAGAAAATATTATTAATAGAGATCCCGATTCTCAGTATTTAAACCGTCGTGTTGAGATTTGGGTTCTACCATAGACCATCATTGCCAAATTCTTCCGTCGAGGGTATAATCTTAGCTATTATCACCTGGGAGAAATAATGTTTCTAAAAAAAATGACACTACTTGGCTTTAAGTCCTTTGCAGATAAGACCGAAATCCATTTCCAGGATGGTGTTACGGCTCTTCTTGGGCCCAATGGCTGCGGAAAAAGCAATGTGGTGGATGCTATAAAATGGGTATTGGGAGAACAGTCCACCAGGAATATGCGTGCCGAAAATATGGTGGATGTCATATTTAATGGTACAGAACAACGCCGGGCCCTTAATGTAGCTGAAGTTTCGTTGGTAATTGCCAATGATCATAATCTATTAGATCTGGATGTTCCAGAGATCGAAATAAAACGTAGATTATACAGAAGCGGAGAGAGTGAATATTTTATAAATAACAGCAGCTCTAAGTTGAAAGAAGTAAAAGAGTTGTTCCTGGATACAGGGGTAGGGAAATCGGCTTATTCCATCATGGAACAAGGGAAGATTGATCAAATACTTTCCAGTAGACCGGAAGATCGTCGATATATCTTTGAAGAAGCTGCAGGCATAACTCGTTATAAAATTCGAGGAGCTGAGGCAGAACGAAAGTTAAAAAAAACCCAAGAAAATATGTCTCAAGTTGAGAATATCCTTCATGAGGTGAAACGTAATCATGATAGTTTAAAAAAACAAAGCGATAAAACCTTGCTCTACCGTAAACATAAAGATGCCTTGATCGATTTAGAAATATTATTAAAGCGTCATCAGTTGTTGGGCTTAAAGAATAAAAAAGAAAAACACCAACTGCTTAAGGACAGTTATCTAAATAAACTGGATAAAGAAAATAATGCTGTCCAAAGCCTTTCCTTGGAACTAAAACAAGAGCATAACCAAGTGGATTCCATGGAACAAAGGCGTATTGAAATTCAAAAGCAACTCTACGGTATGGACATCGAGGAAGAAAACCGACGAAACCAGATCCGGATGATTCAGGAACGTACTGCAGAGTTTCAAGGTGAATTCAATCAATATAGTCATCGGGAACAACAGATTAAGGACCGTATGAACGAACTTCAAGGGCAGGTTAAGGAACGTCAGTTGGAAGTGGAGGGCTTTATACAGCGTATTACCGAGATTGATGCAACCATCCTTTCCTTAGAAAAAACCATAAAACAGTCTGAAGATCAGATGTCCCAATGTCATAACATCATAACAGAGAAAGAAAAATCCATAGATGAGATGGAACAAGAGAAGGATAAACTTCAGGAAGATCTTAGAATCCTAACTCAGAATATTGTGGAACAGCTCGATCGCGGATTGGGGGATTCCGGTTTTTCTTTAACCCAAAAAAAACGATTGTTCCAAAACATATATGAGAATATTGATACAATGAATTTAAAGATTCAAGGAAAGGAGCAGCGGCTTCAAGATCTACTCGATTTGAAACAGCACAGCCAGGAAGAACTTCCACTATTTAAGTCCTTTTTTGTTGAGCTTCACCAGCGTTTACAGGATCAACGTGAGCAGTTATTACAGCTGGATAATCTATTTCCAGACTTTTTGGAGGAATTCCTTTCTCCCAGCGGTATTATTCAACAACGTAGAGAAAATGAGCAGGCCATGGATGCTCTACAGACCAAGGGAAAAAAATATCGTCATGATATTGAAGAACAAAATAAAAAGATTCAGGAAGCCCAGGATAAAATCGAAGAATCCAGAAAACTTTTAGAGGATTACCGGGTTAATCGAGTTCGTTTGAGTACCCAAAAAGCCGCAGTAGAAGACAACTTGCTTTCGTTGAATCAAGATTTAGAGGAACAGGAAAAAAATCGCCAGGAACAGTTGAATCAGATGGCCCAGGTACAAAAACGCATCAGTGCCACCCAGCAACAACAACAGGATCTTCAAAATCTGATTGATCAAGCTCAGAAGCTAAGAGATTCTCATAAAAAGGAGATTCAAGAGCTTGAAAAGGGAATAAATAACAGTAGTCAATCTCTTCAAGGGCGTGAAAAGGAACTTCAGGAAAAGAAAATACAGGTTCAACAGTGGATGATCTCACTTGAACGAGAACAAATGGAGCTTCAGCATTTAGAGGAAGAAATTCAACAGCTTCAAAACGATTTTAGAGATCAATATTCCAAGGACCTTCAAGAAATGGACGAAAGCCAATTGGAAGATCAGGGGATAATGCAGATTAAAGGAAAAATCACTGAAGAAAAGATTCAGATAAAGCAGCTTGGCCAGGTAAATCTCATGGCACCAGAAGAATATGCAGAAGTAAAAGAACGTTATGATTTTTTGAATAAGCAGATGGAAGACCTACGGACTGCTCGGGAAAATCTAATGGAAGTAACCCGGGAGATTCGTAGGGAATCGGAAGAACGTTTTCTAAAAACCTTTAAGCTGGTAGAAGAAAATTTCAAACAGATGTTTCGTCGTCTATTTGGCGGCGGACGTGCGGAGTTTAAACTGATGGATCCCGATAATGTTCTCGAATCAGGGATAGAAGTTTATGCACAGCCCCCGGGTAAAAAACTTGAAAATATTTCTTTGCTTTCCGGCGGAGAGCGTTCCCTAACAGGTGTAGGACTCTTATTCGCAACTTATTTGGTAAAACCTTCACCCTTTTGTATCCTCGATGAGATGGACGCAGCATTGGACGATGCAAATATACAACGTTTTGTTCATGTTCT
Source organism: Spirochaetaceae bacterium (assembly GCA_027858495.1). GTDB lineage: Bacteria > Spirochaetota > Spirochaetia > DSM-2461 > DSM-2461 > JAQICO01. The sequence goes on along the minus strand of JAQICO010000123.1, from coordinate 3,751 downwards.
GATGGATTTTGCCGAACGCTCACAGTTTGTGGTTATTACACATAACAAAAAAACAGTTATCGGTGCTAGAACTCTTCTTGGAGTTACCATGCAGGAATCCGGGGTTTCCAAGGTTATTTCAATGAGACTGGAACAGGAGGAATAATGGCTAAAGCAAAGAAGAAAAAATTTAAAATCTCCGACTATGTGGACCCCTTCTATTTAAAAGTGATGATGGGGGCTTTTCTGTTTATTTCTATACTTTCTTCTTCATTGATATTTGTGACCCAACGAAGGGAGTCAAAACAAATTGAGGTTGAGCGTTTAGAGCGTGAATCCTTTCAACGAGGACTTTCCCAAGCCTTCAACAATCTCAGCCTTTCTGATTTTATCTTTCCGGAGCAGTATGGTTTTTTACGTAATCCCCTTCATCTTCAGCGGGAGCCAACCACTCGATGGACCGAAGATGAGGTACAAAGGTTATGGATTCCCATAGAAGATACAGGTATTGAGGATCTAACTCAACAAAATCGTGACCTTTTGAAATCTCTACTAAAGGAAGCCCAATGAAATATGGGTGGCTCTTTGCTGTATTGATTTTTTTCTCCTGCACCTCCATAGATTTTAGTAAAAATACCAAGCCTGTTTATCAAAAAGCCCTGGTCTTAGAGGTCGATGAATTTGGGGAAGATGAACCCTGGCCTCTTCCAGATTTTTATTTTCAATATACTAAATATCTTTCTTTGGATCTCCCGATTGTTTCAACTAGTTTCTGGATTCTTCCAGAATTTAATTCCGCCTTGGTCCCCCCTTCTCAGATACAGGAAAATCAAGGAAATCAGGTTCAAATACCAAACAGCAGAATTCCCAGCAATTCCAATGTCACTGTTCCACAGGAGGAGCCTCAGGTCATCACTGAATCTGTCCCAGAACCCACAGTGGAAAGACTTGAGACAGAAGTAATCGGGCAGGAAACTTGGGGAATATCCTTACCCGGCGGAGGTTGGCAGTTATTAGAGGACCGTCAGGATGGAGAAAAGGTTAGGTTACAACAAAGAAACCAGAATAACAATAAAACTAATTTTACATTTGCGCCCTTACCGGAAGGTCGGTATCTTTTAGTCTTTAGCAAGCAGGATAATCAGCGGGGAGGGCAGCAGGAAATCCACTATTCCATAATGGTGCCTTCTTTAGAGGACCCTCCCGCAGCTGATGAAATTGTCAATCAGGATCAAAGCGCTTCAGACGAAATCAATGCTCTGATAGAAGATCAAACTGAAACGGACGATCCACAGGTTCTGTTAGAGCAATTAAAACAGGTGGAAGAGGATCATAATCAAACGGCCAAATCCATCGATTTACTTGAAGAACTTCTTAAATTCAATTGGCATGATGAAGAGTCGGCCGGTTTTTATTATCGCTTGGCTAGGCAGCTTGAACGTAATGGAGTCACTCAGGATATCCATAGATCCTATGAAATCTATCAGTATATTCAGGAACAATTTTTTCTAAGCTCCTACTATGATCTGGCGGGAGAGCGTATGCTTTATCTAAATAGACATTTTCTTCGGTTACAATAGGTCAAGTATCAAGAGCTATTATTTTTTGTATGAAATCTCTTGCATGGGGCGACGAATGCAACTAAAATTCCCTTTAAGAGGGTATTATGAAATCAGGATTAAACAAGAAAGAATATCTGAAGGATCTTCGAAATATATTGGTGTTTCGATCATTGAGTAATGGAGATTTAAAAAAATTACTACCCTTCATAGAGATTATTCAATTTTCTGCAGATGAAACCATTATCAGTGAAGGAGATTTAAGCCCTTCGTTTTTTGGTGTTCTTAGAGGTACCGTGGTGGTTCGTGTGGATCAGCAAGATAAAGAGGTTTATCTCTGTAGTATCGGTGCTGGGGATATTTTTGGTGAAGCGGCTATGTTTCTCAAAATGAAGCGAACCGCCACGGTGGTTTCTGCAGATGATACAGTGGTTTTTAAAATGATCCGACATGACATGCTTAAATTCTTTGATGAACATCCCAAGGAAGGAAATAGCATATTGATGATAATGGTTTATAGTCTTTTGAAGAAATTAAGGGAATCCAATCAGGAATTGGCCTTTGAGCGACGCAGTGATGTGGCACAAAGTGATGTGGACGACCTCCTAATGGAACTTGCCGGCAAGAGCAATTAGTCATTAATATAACCATCAATATAAAGGGCTTTTTCATTGGGAAGTTTTTATCTATCCCATTGACAGAACAGCTTTTATTAAGGTATAACTTGTTGTAAAACTTATTTTTCGGCAGGATAGATGTTAGATACGTTAACCGAAAAGATTTCCCAGGTTACTAGAAGACTTTCTGGAAACCATCGGATTAGTGAAAAAAATATAGAAGACGCTGTAGAAGAAATCAAGGTAGCTCTGCTTGATGCGGATGTAAATCTTAGGGTTGTCCGGCGTCTTGTGAATCGGACTATTGAAGAAGCCCGTGGACAGGGTGTTGTTAAATCTGTTAACCCTGGTCAACTTTTTGTTAAGATCATCTATGATAAGATGGTCGCCTTGCTGGGGGATTCCCGGCAGGACCTTGAATTGCACGGTCCTGATACTCAATCCTATATCCTTTTCTTTGGATTACAAGGCTCCGGTAAAACCACCAGTGCTGCTAAGTTAGCCGCTCGATTAAAAAAAGAGGGGCGTAAGGTTCTTCTTGTGGCGTGTGACCTTGTCCGGCCAGCAGCAGTTGAACAATTAAAAGTACTGGGTGAACAAATTGATGTTCCGGTTTATTTTGAAGATTCTAAGGATGCTTTAAAAGTAGCGAAAAACGCACAGAAATATGCCAAGAAGAACCTATTTGATACAGTAATTGTGGATACCGCCGGTCGTATGCAGATCGATGAATCTATGATGAAAGAACTGGTCTCGATCCGTACATATTTAAAACCAGTTGAAGCCCTGTTGGTGGCTGATTCAATGACCGGTCAGAATGCCGTAGATATTGCCAAGAGCTTTAATGAACAGGTTGATATTACCGGCGTTGTTCTGACGAAGTTCGACTCCGATACCCGGGGTGGTGCAGCTCTTTCTTTGAAATCCATAACTGGAAAGCCCGTTAAGTTTATTGGGGTGGGTGAAAAAATTGAGGATCTTGAGCCCTTTTATCCCGAAAGGAGTGCATCGAGAATTCTAGGCATGGGTGATGTCGTATCCTTGGTTGAAAAAGCCCAGGAACATGCCACCGAAGAAGATGCCATAAAACTCCAAAAAAAAATGGCTTCGGCCAGCTTCACACTGGAGGATTACCTCGATCAGTTTCAGCAAGTAAAAAAAATGGGTTCGATGCAGTCGATTATGGAAATGATTCCCGGAATGGCCGGAAATATTCCAGAAGACGCAATAGATGAAAATGCAATGAAACGTGAGGAGGCCATTATTCTTTCCATGACTCTCAAGGAAAGAAGAAATCATAGGATTATTGGTCCTCCTAGACGTAAAAGAATAGCCTTTGGAAGCGGTACCTCTGTGGCCGAGGTAAACCGTATGCTGAAGAAATTTGAAAAGACTCGTCTTATGATGAAAAAGATGGCAAAAAACAAAAAAATGCAATCCCAGCTTATGCAGCAGCTCGGGGGAGCTTGATCGTATTGAAAAGGAGATACATGTGGTAAAAATCAGACTGAAAAAACTGGGTTCAAAAAAGAGACCCTACTATCGAATTGTTGTAATGGATTCTAGATGTCAAAGAGATGGACGTACCATCGATGA
>JAQICO010000155.1 GCA_027858495.1 Spirochaetaceae bacterium | reverse complement strand
TTAAAGATTATGAAGATAATAATGGTGTAGGTCTTACCAGGGAAACAGCACTGTTCAGGGCGTTTCGCATAATGGAAAGAGATAGATTTAACAGCATTGGTCAATTAGAACGTCGTTTGGAAATGGGCAAAAGGGAATTGGAAAGCAGGAATCTGTTTAAGTCGATCCACTATGAAACTTATTATACCGAAACGCCTGATTATATTGAGGCACATATCTATGTTTTTATTGAAGATAAATGGACCATCGTGGCTTTTCCCAGTCTTTCCTACGATACAAATTTGGGGCGGATGTATGGAGGGGAGATTATTTATAAAAATATCCTTGGATCTTTAATTGACGGAAAAGTTACTGGTTTTTGGTCGGAAGACCAATGGGATATAACTGCAGAATTAGCCAATGTTGATCTGACTTTTTTTCAGGGAAATATTTTTTATACCCAACATTATGAGGAGGTTTACCGTTATGATAAGAACGAAGATTTACTTGTAAAATATTCCTTTCAGACCTCTCATATTGAGCTTAAGGTCGATTTCCCTCTAACACTTGGATTAAATTATTATATTATGCCGGGTTTTATCACCGACCACAGTTTTGATTTGATAGAAAATAATTCCTCTCTCACCGTCGGGGAGATAGAACAAGAGGAAACCTTCTATGCTGCAGCCTTCAAGCACGGAATAAGCTATGAAAATATCCAATGGCAGGGGAAAATGCGCAGCGGATATTCTGCCAGTTTAGATAATCGTTGGGAAATCCATCTGGAAGAAGATAAACCTCCTGTAGACTTGGATTTCAGTTTAAATGGATATGCTCATCTGGGAGATTTAATGGGATTTTCTCTTGGGTTTTCGGGGTTCTATATCTTTAATGATATTAGAGATAACGCAGGAGATAAGCTACGGGGAATTGAAGATCAGCTTGTCTATGGTCAATGGGGCCTCTATGTGAATTCAGGCTTGGCGGTAAAATCTATCTCTATCCCCCCTGTTGTGGAACTTCAATTACAGCCCTTTGTCGATTGGGGATATACCATAAATCCAGGAGAAGGATTGGTGGAAGTGGATAACTTTTATCTTTCAGGTGGCTTCTCTCTGTTGGTGTTTCCTCTATTTGTTCGGAACCTTCAATTTTCAGCCATACTTGGATACGATTTGTTACAGCCGGGCCCCTTTGAACTGGGGTTATATTCGGGGCTTTTTTTCTAGTTTGATATAACTTCAATTTCATCTTTTCTAATTTCGCCATATTGGTCATAATAGTAAAAATAGGAGATCATCATGGGTTATTTTAACAGCTGTCCTTCCAGGGAACACAGTCATTCCTTTAAATATTCCTCTTCAATTATGAAAAAAAAATTGGGTCCGCAGAATCTTCAGCCTCTTTGGGTGGCCGATATGGATTTCCTTTGCCCGCCTGCAGTGATTGAAGCAGTCAAAGAAAGAGCAGCCCATGGTATCTTTGGTTATTCTACCATGGCCGATGACGGGGAACTTCTTGAGCATGTTTCCACATGGCAGAAGTTGCGGCTGGATTGGCAAGTGGATACTCCCTGGATTTCCTACAGTCCAGGGGTGGTGAATTCCATCTATTATCTTGTTCAGGCCCTTTGTGAGCCCGGGGATGGGGTCATTGTTCAGAATCCTGTTTACGGACCCTTCCGTTCGGTGATAAAAGATGCAAAGTGCAACTGGATTAATAATCAAATGCTAAAAATCCAAGGCCCTAGAGGGCCCTATTATCAGATGGATCTTGAAGACCTGGAAAAAAAAGCCGCAGACCCTAAAAATAAAATTCTATTGCTGTGTTCTCCTTCCAATCCTGGAGGCCGTGTCTGGACCATGGAAGAATTAACCGCAGTCAGGGACATTTGTCATCGCCATGAAGTCTTTGTTATCTCCGACGAAATCCACGGAGATTTAATTTTCCCCGGAGAAAGACATATTCCCTGGGGACTGATGGATTCCACGGAGAACTGGGCTGTATTGATTTCTCCCAGCAAGACCTTTAACGTTCCCGGATTGGGAACGTCCTTCTGCATCATTAAAAATAAAAAGTTACGCGATCAATTTAATCTGATCAAATATCATAACCACGGAGCCATGGAAAATCCCTTTGGACTGGTGGCCGCCAAGGCTGCCTACGCTAAAGCAAGCCCCTGGCTGAATGAGCTAAAGGAATATTTGAAGGGGAACTATGAACTAATAGACCGTTCTATTCCAGACAATATTAAATTGTATCGTCAAGAGGGCTCCTATCTTGCCTGGATGGATGTTTCCTCCATGGGCAGTGTTAAAAAGATAAAAGAATATTTTTATGAGCAGCGTTCCCTGGGGGTACAGCTCGGTGAAGACTTTGGTCCCGGAGGAGAAGGGCATGTCCGTTTGAATTTTGCCCTGCCTAGTCGTGTTCTAAAAGAGATACTTAAGCGGATTAATTAGCCTAGAGGGCAGCCAATGTCAGAGCTTGGGAACATTGACTAAATAGCTCATACAATCCCTGACCAACAGCTTATATTTTATTCCATTCTGTTCTATTTCATAGTCGAAGTGTTTGGTACAATTCTTCGGACAGCCCTGTCCAAGGCTATGGCGATGAAAACATACAGCGCTGGAAAATAGAGGAGGGATAAAGTTCTTTCCATGGGAGAGACCCAGAGTATCTGCCGAATCGGGGGAGCCCTCTATCCAATGTAGGATGCCCTTAAGCCGGGGAATCCTCTGGATAAAGAAATCCCTGGCCGATTCATTGGCGCAGTAAAGTCCATAATCCACCCAGAAATGAATATTTTTATTGTCTTTTTGTGTATCCACTAGCTTCAGATGGCCCAGGTTGTTTAAACCAAGAACAAATATCTCAGATGTATGCTGGTCAAGAAATTCAATCAGGCTGGTGAAATAGGCTTCTTCATCCATTAAAATAGGATTAAGGGGAATATAATAAGTACCTGAGGAAACAAAAAAATCCTCCAGAGTACAATCCTCCGGATGAAGAAGAAAGGGCAGATCTCCCGGCACAGGATTTAAAGTCGCACGTTGATTCAGTAACTGGTGGTCCGTCAGCTCCCCTTTGAATCTACTGGATTCAGGGAAATCCCCCTGGCTCATCAGACCTTGCAGACGGTTTTTAATATGGGTTTTAATGGCTTGATCCACCTCAGCCCGCCAGAGTCTGCGAATTTCCTTTAATCTGGACATGGGGAGGAAGGCCGAATCAAAATCGCCGTCAGCCCATTTCAATGTGCTTACATTCACCGGCCCGCCTTGGGATGTCTGAAATAGTTTAACCATCTGTTCTTTCAGCACACCGGGATTTTTTGCTTTTTCCCATGTTTGTTCGCAGTTCCACCGATGTTTCATAAAGGGAAGCTGGGTCATTATTTCAAGTTGATCCTGATGCCAGGATATTTCCAATTGCCCCTTGATCCGATAGGGGGCATAAACCTCTTCTTTTTCATGGGGTAGCCGTTGGTTATGTCGGGACGTCCGGTATAGATATCCATTGCCTGGAAGATGTTTTTTTAGAGTGATGGTCTGTCCTTCTTCGGCTTCGCTGCCCTGAGAGGATTGCCCCTTGGAAAACTCCGCCGCGAAGGAAATAGCCTTGGGTATTTTAAAGGTTTTGTTTGCTTCTTCTATGTTGGCCCCTGAGGGAATGTGTCCTTCTGCCAAGTAGAGAAGACCGTCCCGCCGTGACAGGGGCTGCTTCAGTTTGATTTCCCCCCCTGATTTCAGCTCACCCAATTCCAATCCACGATGGCCAGGGTAATCCCTTTGGATCATGGTTTTTCCTCGGGCCTCTTCCAGCCATCCGCTTGTACTAGGGCGGGAAAAGGCCTGGAGGCTTTTTTCTCTAAGCTTGAGGATTTCGTCCTGGGACGCCCCGTCCAAGATTGCCCGGTAATAGGCCGAGGTCCATCCTGCGTATTCCGGGGATTTCATTCGTCCCTCAATTTTGAAACTGATGACACCAATGTCTCTCAATGCAAGAATATTACGCCCCAGTTCCAGATCTCTAGCTGAAAAATAATAGCCCGGTCCTGAGGGATGTTGAAACCAGGTTCTGCAGATTTGCCCACATTCTCCCCGGTTGGCCGAACGCCCCAAAAGCTGTCCAGATGCAAAACAGAGGCCTGAAAAGCTGACACAAAGAGCTCCGTGAATAAACACTTCCAATTCCATCTTCGGACAGCTGTGGTGAATCTTTTTTATCTGATCCAGACTGCATTCCCGGCTGAGCACCACCCGTTCCATACCCAGTCGCAGGGCCTGCTGGGTTGCTGAAGGATTGTGAACGGCCAATTGAGTGGATCCGTGAAGGGGGAAATGGGGGAATTCCTTTTTTAAAAGATGCAGAAGGCCTAGATCCTGCAAAATGATTCCCTGAGGAGCTAAAGGCTCCAAATGGCTAAGAGTTTCCAATAATTTAGGCCATTGGTCTTGGCTGATGATTGTATTAAGTGCTAGGTAAATCTTCTTGTTATGATTTTCTGCGTATTCCCGAAGACGGTAAAGCTGTTCCAAGTCAAGATTTTTTGCCGATCGGCGGGCAGAGAAATCAGGGAGTCCGCAATATACTGCATCCGCCCCCATTTTAAGGGCGGTAATGGAGGCTGAAAAACTGCCCCCGGGAGCCAGAAGTTCTGTCATGTAGTAAGTATACCATTCTAGGGCAATGGAGTAAAATGGAACAATGATTGTACTTCAGGATAAAAAAATCTCTTCTACTACTTCATGTCCCTATCTGAAAGAGCATGTTTTTTGTCAGGAGTATTTTTTTGCCCATGATTTAACATCCCGGGAGTTCCAAAACCTTTTGGATATGGGTTGGCGCCGATTTGGATTGTTCTTTTTTCGCCCTCTATGCATAGAAGGAACTAAGAATGTTGAAATATCGGTTAATGTAAAGGATCTTCCCTGCTGGAACTGTGGTAAATGCCGTCCTCTTCGAGTCCCAGTGAAGCATCATGTCCCTTCAAAAAGTCAGCGGAGAAATCTCCGGCGTAATCAAGATATTGAAATTCGTCTGTCCCCCAACCATTTCCGGGAAGAGCTTTATCATCTTTATATGGCCCACCAACAAAAATTCCTCAAAGCAGATGAGCCTCAGAGTGAGGAGCATTTTCGGCGGGCCCATTTTCAGCCGGCGGTGCCCTGCTTTCAAGCGGAATACTTTTTCGATGACCGCCTGGTAGGGCTAGGCTTCCTGGACCAGGGTGAACTTGGACTCAGCACAGTATATTTCTGTTACGATCCAGAGTTTTCACAACGCGGCTTGGGGACCTTCAGCGTTCTCAAAGAGATAGAACTAACCCGGGAACTGGGTTTCGATTATTACTATCTGGGGTACTACATCAAGGATTGTCAGCAAATGAATTATAAAGGCCGATTTAAGCCCTTTGAGTTGATGGATTGGAAGGATTTAAAGTGGAATTTACAAGTCCCCGAGAAACCAGGGACTCTAATCTAACAATCTAAATAATTTATCCTGGAAGTTGAACCTGTAGGGTATATTGAAGAACCACATAAAGAATATAGATTCCCAACAGCCAGGCTCCCTGCCAACGTCGAAAACGGTCTCCATGATGTTTTGCCATGGCGATAAAAACCCGGAAGGAGACCAGAATTAGCAACATCACCGGAAAGTGGAATATAAAGAAATTGGAAGGGATCACCAGGGGACTGGCCGTAGCTGCAGCACCAATTACAAAGAGTGCATTAAGTACATCGGCTCCGACGATATTACCTACTGTGATTTCAGGATGTCCCTTTCTTAAGGCTGTAATGGCGGTGGTTAGCTCAGGCAGTGAGGTTCCGAAGGCTACCATGGTGGCAGCGATAACATCCTGAGGAACTCCAAGACGCAGGGCTACCTGGCTGGCTGCGGGTATCATTACCCGTGAACCCGATATAACCATTACCATCCCTCCGAGAATCATGGGCCAAATAATGTATCCGGGTTTAAGTTGATCTTCATCGGGAATTTGAGTAATTTCATCCTGAAAAGAGGGATCTCCCTTTTTGGCCCACATATAGGTCATTGCTAAATAGGTTATTAACAGGGCCAGTAGGAATAGCCCCATCCATCGGGTTAAGATGGGTGCTTCAGGAGCAATTAGGGCGGCTGTAAGGGCCAGTACCACCAGCATCACTGCCGATCCCAGCTGCCACCATCCCGTTCGGTTTAGGATATACTTGTTTGCAGGAATTACCGTAAGGATGGCACTTAAACCAAAGATAAGTCCGGTATCCGCAATGATTGAACCTACACCATTTCCCAGAGCCAGCCCTGGATTGCCCATAAAGGCGGCCATAACCGATATAAAGGCCTCGGGAAGGGTGGTTCCCAAAGACACGATGGTGGCACCAATTACCACTTTTGGTAAACCGGTCTTTTCGGCCAGCTGCACCACTCCATCGATAAGGATATCCGCACCTTTGGAGAGTAGAATAACTCCTACCACAATGATTAACATTAGAAGAGGGAAGTTCAGTCCCTCCATCAGTTGATCCAGTAACTCTCCATCCACTATGTAGGAAAATAAGTTGTGTTTCATCTTTTAATTATTCCTTGTCGTTTCCGGGGAAATCCACAGAATCCAGGGAGAAGAGAAAGGGAGAACTCCATTCTCCTGAACCGTTCTGATTAACGCCACGGATTCTATAGATATTTTTATCATCCATAACCGGATGCATATCCAAATATTCCGGAGTTAGGATCCGGGGATTCAGCAGTTTCCATTTATCACTGTGGGGAATTTTTTTCAGTATCTGGTAATGGTAAGTGTTTTTTATGGATTTCCAGCGTAATTTTAAATAATTGTCGTCATCCAAAACAGAAATTTGCAGTTGGGATATTCTTTGGGGAACTTTAAGCAAATCAGGATAATCCATGGGTGGATTTTGAGGCTCATTATCTCCAATCTCTTCCAGTTCAGCTTCCTCTATTTTATGCTCTTGGAGTTTCTCTTCCTGACTCTCCTGAATCTTGGTTTCATTTTCTGCTCTGCGTTTATCTGCTAATTCTTCAATTTTTTTGGCAAAACTGGGATATTTCAACAGAATGCTGTTAAAGGTATCCTTATGGAGTAAATAAAGGTCGCAGTAGTCCGAGGCTTTTACCGTGGCTGTCCTAGGCATACTTAGAAGCAGGGCCATCTCCCCAAAAAATTGTCCTTCGTTTAATGTGGCATAGGTGATATTTTCATCGGCCGATAAAACAGTTACCGATCCCCGGCTTATGAAATACATCTCGTATCCAATTTCTCCTCCCCGAATGATATAGTCTTCAGGAGTAAAAACCACCGGTTCCAAATTTAGAATCACCTCTTTCAGAAAGGTCTGAGAGGCTCCTTTAAAGAGCGGCACCTTTTCCATGATTTCTTTATTTATCTGAAGAGAAACTATTTCCTTGAGAGATATGGGCAATTCTTTAATAACCTGAGCCTCGTTATATCCCCTTCTCGATTCCCAAAGGTAGTCATAGTAGTTGTTTACTCTTTTTTGAATGTTTCCGGGTAGGTTTTTATACTTCAAAAAGGTGTTTATTCGCTCTACCTTCTCTTGGTGCTGGCTTTTTGCCACATCGAGGTTTGCGATGAGATTGGAAATATTACCAATGATAAAACCGTACATACCCGCACCTAGTAACTCAATAATTATGGTAAAAGTTGTTATTACGTTTGCCGGTACCGCGGTGATTCCTAAAGACAGGGGGGAGATATCACCATAACCGATGGTGGTTATGGTGGTAATGGTCCAGTATAGAGCTTTTAAGTATTGGTCTTTAATTGGAATATCAGGATTCACTCCCACCATGGCTACCCAAATAATGGCTACCATGTGAGCAAAAATAAGTATCCAGAAGATCAAAAGAATCATTCGGATAAAGCTTGGATTTATTTTATTGGAAAGTTCACTGCTTTTTCGCAGGGTTTTATTGGCCGATAGCAGTTTAAACAGACGGGTGAGTCTGAAAAACCTAAACATTCTGGTTATGATTAAACCGTGAACCGAGAAGAAAATCAGACTGAAGGGTATGGTTGCTAAAAGATCCGGTATAAACCATCCTTTTAGGTAACGCTTGGTCAGTTTTTTTCTATCGGTGATCATCTTTCTACGTTTTTCATAGCCGGTGTTAAAGTTTAAAAAGATATCCGTGGCAAAAACGAAGGTGATAAAGATATCCATAGCTAATATCAGGCCCTTTAGGGGCATGTTGAATACTACAATTAGTGGGGATAAAATTGTGGCTAGAATGGTAATCAGCAGAACAAAAAATTCCCAGAGGATTCTGTATTTGTTATCTGGACTGATAATTTTCATGGGCTTCCTTTACTTTTTAAGCTCGGCATTGGCCGTTTTATCTTAAATGTTTGATTTCTTCTAATTATTTGAATCATTGATAACATCAAGGGTTATTCCTACTTCATCGGAGAGCTTCGCCTGGTTTAACGAATCCACCAAGGTTGCGTCTTCTTGCGTTGCCCTTGGGGGATCATCCTTCTTAGGGGAATTGTGTTTGGTTTCCATTTCCATGGATGGTTTTACCTGTTTCTTATGGGGATTAGCGTTAATTTTAAATCGGCCAACCAGGGTATTCACCTGTTCTATACTCTGACTGTTCTCCTGGGATATGTTCTGTATATTACCCATGGCGGTGTTGATTTCCCCAGTGCCTACCACAAGCTCCTTTATACTTTGATTAACCTCATCACTTATTTGTGTAAGGTTTTCCAATTCTTGATGAATGGCGTCTTCTCCCATTTTCATATTTTCTGAACCGTTGACCACATCGCTGGTTATGCTGTGCATATTGTTCAGTGCTTCGAGAATCTGCTGACCGCCTGTGGCCTGTTCTTCCACGGCCTGTTTCAACTCAATTTGCAGGCTTCTTAATTGATCTATCATTTGGGTTACCTGGGCAAAGGCGGCGGTGGCTTCCTTGGAGCTGCTAACACTCTCTTGGATCCCCGTTAAAATTGTATTTAAATCGTGGTTGATCTGTTCTGACTGTTCCGCCGAGCGCTCGGCCAGCTTGCCTATTTCGTCGGCCACCACTGAAAATCCTCGGCCTGCCTCACCCGCATGAGCCGCCTCTATGGCCGCATTCATTGCAAGAAGGGTTGTTTGATCGGCAATTTCTGAAATAATCTCATTGGCTTCCAATAGACTTTCCGATAAAAAGGAGACCTGATTTATTTTTTCTGCAGCCAGATCTACCTGTACATTTCCCTTTTCCGCATGGTCCTTAAGTTCAATGAAATAATGGTCTAAACGGTTCATTGAGTCATGCTCCGCCTGAATACTGGCAACCATTTCTTCAATGGATGCGGAAGACTCAGAAATGCTGCCTGCCTGATTGGTAATTGAGCCGCTCAACCCACTAAGGTTTCTGGATATCTCGTTGATGGCCTCTCTGGTTCCTGCCAGGCTGCTGTACTGACGCTTAATAAGATCTTCTATGGAATGTATATTACTGGTTATTTGATTTACCGACGCTGCGGTTTGTGTCGCATTGACGGTTAAATTTTCTCCTGTATCATTTAAATGGATGGACTGGCTGCGGATGTCAGAAACCAAAGATTCTACGGTCTCTAAAAAATAGTTTAAGTTATTTGCCAATTCACCAATTTCATCTTTGCTTTTTATCTGAAGGCGCTGACTGAGATCTCCGTCTCCCTGGGAAATATCCCAGACTGTTTTTTATGGTTCTTTTTCGGTTTTTGCCATGGTTTTACCCAGCAATGTTCCAATAACTAAGACGAAAAATATGATAAAAATTAAAAAGATTCCCTGTACCGTTAAAGAAGCAACAAATTCGCTTTTTATAAACTCCGCTGTTTGTCCGGATAATGCTAATCTTTTATTTGAGAAGAAAAGAGAAACCCCTGTTCCTAATAGAAGAGGGATAATTGCGGTAAACACCATCATAAGGGTTATTTTTTTGTTAAATTTCATAAAAGAAAGACTCCTGGATATAATATCGGAGAAAATAGCTCTCCTCTTTATTAAGAATAGTTTGAAAATCGAGGTCTTTCAACGCAGGTCTATTTGTAATGTCAAAGAAGAGAAAATAGCTTGGCGGCTAAAACACCAAGATAATTTCCCAGGGCATAGCCTAATAATCCTGTGGTAATTCCCGGTAGAATAAGTGAAGGAGTTTCCAGGCTTACCGCAACCACTGGAACGAAGGGAGGGGAACAGATCGCCGAAGTGGAGGTTATCAGCATGGTATTTCCGTCCACACCGCCAAGGCGACAAAGAAGCATATGAAGGAAAAAAGAACCGAAGAGCACAAACCCGACAAAGAGTATCATCACGGGGGCGGAGACCATGAGTTTGGTCACATCTCCCAATGCTCCGGCGGAGATACAAAAAAGATAGATGAAATATTCTCCCAATTGAAAGGAATAACGGGTATCCCTAATTTTGGGAATTAGAGATAACAGGATGGCTAGCGTCGTGATTACCAGAATGGCTATCAAGGTGGAAAGTTCTTCAGAAACCACAGTAGTAAGAACCCCTGCTATTCCCACAACTCCCGCAGCTGCGAGGAAATTCCTGAGTAAAGGCAGAAAATAATTCCTTGATAATGCCTCTTTACTCCAATGGTTTTGCAGGTGGAAATTCGGTTGTTCTTGTTTCTTCTCCATGGCTATGGCTGGTTTTCCCGGCATAAGAGGGCTGATCCACCGGCGTCCCAGGGTTAATATTATCAAAAGAAAAAGAGCGGACCATAACATATCTGCAGTATGAACGGCGATATAACTGCTCATATCGATATTCAGTGCAGTTCTAATTGCTGCCAGATTAGGGGTTCCTCCGGTATACACTCCAATGGTTAATCCTGCAATTTGCCAGCTTTGATCGATGGAGTTTCTAAAAATCAATTGGGCTATAAAGGACACTACCAGCACTGATAAGGACGCAAGAACCATGGAAAGTCCTGCTTTACCGGCTAGATTTTTCATATGTTTAAAATTCAAGGAAAAGAGCATCAAAGGAATGGCCATTATGGCTGAGCCCGATGCGATCCCGTTCATTAGATTCAATGTTGGTTGATCCATCAGCCCTATATTACCGATGACGAGACCCAATATATAACATAGGATGATAGGATTAATTTTTTTTAATTCCCTATTACTGTTTTGCAGGTATAAAAAAAGAACCGGCGATATTAAAGTTAGGGCTGATAATATAATGATTTTTGTCATGGAGCTATTATAGAATTACTCTAGGCCTGGGACAAGGAAAAATTTGCTAGGTGTCGGGAAGATTAACTTTCTCCAAGGCTTGTCATATTCCTCTTGCCCTCTTAAAATAGGAACATGTTTTTACAGAGCTGGGGCCTGCAAAGCCTAACCTTATCAAGGAATAATGAGAAATATCCCCTCTATTTATCTCTAATACGAAAAGCTAGGCCCCTGGATTTACAAAATCAGAGCCATTTATGGCTCAATGACGATGAAATAACCATTTTGGAAGATATTAAATCCGATAAAAAGCGCTCTTCCTTTCTGCTCGGCCGATATTCTGTCAAGCTTGGCATCGCAAAATTTTTAGGAGATCAAGATCTACTGGGATCATCGGTGATCCGCGGTGCCCTTGGTCAGCCGGTGGTTCGCTGTCCTCAGTGGGATGCTCCGGAGGTTTCCATTGCTCATAGTTCTGATTCCGCAGCGGCCTTGGTTTTTCCATCGGGACAGCAGTTGGGCGTAGATTTAGAGCATATCCATTCTCGTGAAAGCCGTATTGAAACATTAAATAAAAAGCTGACCCCGGGAGAACATAGATTGATGGGGCAGCTTGAAAGCCCTATAGAGCAAAAAGACCTTCTATATATGTTATGGGCCATGAAGGAGGCTCTATCCAAGGTATTACGATGCGGATTGACTCTGCCCTTTGAGGCCTTGGAGTTAAAAAGCCTCCTTTGGGACCAGGGCTATTTGCAGGGCCGTTTTACCCATTTTACCCAATATCGCAGCCTAGCTGAAGCTTCAGAGGACCGGGCGTTGGCCCTTGTGCTGCCCTGGAAAAGCTCTATCATAAAGGAATCCGGAGAAATCCTGTGAATTGTCCCCTTTGTCATTGCTCTGATATTAAGGATTATCATCGGAGAATCCACAAACCCCATTGGGAATATTTTTTGTGTGGACAATGTTGGCTGATTTTCCGTGATCCCCTCAGCTGGCCGAAGCGACCAGAGGAAGAACAACGATATAAAAAACATAATAATAGTGGGGATCAACCTGGATACATCGGCTTTTTACAGCGCATTATTCCACCGGTGGAGGAGTTTTTAAAGCCACCAGCCACGGCGCTGGACTATGGTTGCGGACCTCAGCCTCTGTTGGCGGAGCTTCTGAATAAAAGGGGGTATCAGTGCAGTGTTTATGATCCCCTGTTCTTTCCCCAAAAAGAGAAACTGCTAAAACAATACGACCTTATAAGTTGCACCGAGGTCTTTGAACATTTTCATTCTCCCAAAAAAGAGATGAATAAACTCATGGAGTTGTTAAAGCCTCAGGGGATCCTGGCCGTGATGACCCAACCCCCTCCAATAGAGGGCTTTGATCGATGGCATTATCTAAGTGATCTAACTCATCTTTGTTTTTATAGCCGCGGGACTCTTCATTGGATTGCAAATACCTGGGGGTTAGAACTGGTCTACCATGAGGATGATATAGCTCTTTTCCGTAAAACCGCAGTCTAAAAAACATCAGGCTGAACTTATCGCTGTAGAAGCAAGGGCCAGCGCTGATTCATTGGCCCCTTGGGATTCTCTAAACCTCTGGGTTGTTTTCTCTATATTCCAGTACAAAGGCCTGAATCTTTTCTTTGATCTGCTCCCTAACTACCCGGGTTCCCTCAAGCTTTTCATCATCGCTTCCAGTAAATGAAGAGGGGTCGTCGAAGGGCCAGTGAAACCGTTGAATAGTTCCTGGGTATATGGGACAGCGCTCCTTAGCTTCTGCGCTGCACACGGTGACCACATAGTCGTAGGAATCTCCCCGTTGGTAGAGATCCTGGGTGCTTTGTGTTTTCTTTCCGGATATATCGATACTCTCTTCCTGGAGAACCTTCACCACAAAGGGATTCAGATTGCCTGGTTCGATACCGGCGCTGGACGGTTCAAATAGGTCTCCGCCGAATTTTCGAAGATATTCCTCGGCCATCTGACTACGTGCACTGTTGTGAACACAAACCACTAAAATCGTTTTTTTATCCATAATCGCAATCCTCTTTTACTCTTTGTAAGCCTTTATTAATTTCTCAATTTCCTCTTGGTCAGGCAGGGACCCACTGAATTTAACCTCTCCGTCAATAACAAGGGCTGGGGTAGACATTACACCAAATCCCATTATTTCCAGGGGATCTTCCACTTTTATCACCTGAGCTTCCATGGCTAGATTTTCCAGCGCTTCATTTACTCTTAATTCTAAGACTTTACACTTTTTACAGCCCGAGCCTAATACTTGAATTTTCATGATACCTTCCTTTATTTGTTTATTTAACCGACCCTGTTCGAAACAACCATTGTTTTAAAGGGGCCTTTGTTATAAAAGATAATTTAACGCCCACCCAGCCACACTGAACAATATCATCAGAATCAGAAAAAACAGCAATAGTAGCCGGGGTTTCATCACCTGTTTCAGCATCATGAATTCCGGAAAGCTTGCCCCAACTACACTCATCATAAAGGCCATTGCGGTACCTATGGGCACACCTTTATTTATAAGGCTTTCAACCACAGGAATTACCCCGCTGGCATTGGCATAGAGGGGGATTCCCAGGATAACGGCTGCAGGCACTGTCCACAGTTGGCCTTTTCCAAGATGTTCCGTAAAAAAATTCTCCGGCACAAAGCCGTGTAGTAGGGCCCCAATTCCCACTCCAATTAGAATCCATATCCACACGCGGCTGAAGATTTCCTTAAGTTCCTTAATGGCAAATTGATGCCTTTGTTTCCCCGTCATCTTCTGCTTTGTCTGATTTTCCGGGCTTGGCTGATTTAATGCTCTTGCTCCCAGATCTGTGAGGTATCTTTCTGCTTTGATACTGTCTAAAAACCAGCCGCCCAAAATGCCTGAAGTCATTCCGATGGATGTATAAATTAAGAGAAACTTCAAACCGAGTGTACTGCCCAGCAATACCAGGGCAACTTCATTGATCATGGGGCTGGTTATGAGGAAAGCCATCGTTATGCCCAGAGGAATTCCCGCAGAAGTGAAACCTAAAAAGAGGGGAATGCTTGAACAGGAACAAAAGGGAGTAATGGCTCCAAAGAAGGATGCCATAATGTAGGCTGGTAGACGTCCTTTGCCTTGAAGAAATCCACGGATACGAAACATATCCAGTCCGGCACGCAGCCAGGATATGATGTAAATCATCAATAGAAGGAGAACAAAGATTTTGCTGGTATCCTCAATAAAGAAGTGTAGGCTTTGTCCTAGGGAACTATCCATATCCATGGCGGCAACCCGATATATCCAAAAGTCTGCCCAAAATTTAAATAGTTTATTCATGACTTTTTTTTCCTCATATTTCGATAATTAGCTAAATATAGACTTTACGTCTTGAATAATCAATAGTTTTGAGTATATTCTTGAAATATGGATGAATTAATTCAACGGCTTAAAGCCCTTTCCGATGCAAATCGTATGCGTATTGTCATGATGTTAGGGCAGCGTGCTCTCTGTGTTTGTGAACTACTGGAAGTACTGGATATTTCTGGGGGGACTTTGTCCAATCATTTAAAAATTCTGCATAATTCCGGGTTGGTGGATCAGCATAAAGACGGTCGCTGGGTGGAATATGCAATAAAAAATGGAGAGCCTCAAAGCTTCATTCATAGGGTCACCTCTGACTATCTAGAAAAAGAGCCTTTTCTTTCTGATCGAAGGAAGGTGAATTCTATAACCCGCCTAATTTGCTCCTCAGCATCAAAAAATAGGAAATATTCCTAAATTCTTCTGGTTGTTTTTATGATAGAATTCCCATTGGTCTTTATAGATTTATTTCTTTAAGGGGGAATTATGAGTAAAAAAGATAGACAAAAAAACATAAAAGATCTGATTATTGCGGATAACCGTGGTTGGCGAAAGGCCGAATTGGCCCGGTTAGCCAAGGTTCATCGATCCACCGTTGGTAGGGATATCGAAGAACTGATTAAAAATAAATCCTTCTATTTGGAAAAGGGCAAAATCTATCTGGACAGTGAAAGATACCTCTCTCCATTAAATCTTGATTCCCATGAAATGATAGCTCTGCAACAAAGTGCTGTGTTTCTCTTGGAAAATGAAGGCTTTGTATCCCCGCATCTGGCGTCGGCAGTAGAAAAGATCAGCAGTAAAATGGCTTTGCTTTCTCCGGAGATTAAGCAGTCTTTGGAGGCATTTCATCGAGAAATTAATGAAAAGAAAAAGCTTGTGAGCCCCAAAAATCGTAAAATGCACGAGAAGATTAATAAAGCATGGATGAATGGTGAGTTGTTGGACATCCACTACCTATATGGAGAGGAAATTCACAGAATTAAAGGAAGTATAAACAGTCTGGAAACCCGTGATAGGGGAATCTGCTTACAGCTTAACTATTCCGGAGAGGATGAGGATATTGAAATATGGATGGATCAGCTGGTAAAAGTGAAGAGACATAGAGATTTTTCTTGACAAGGCTGCCTTTATTTAGCCTCTATTCTTTCTTCTCCTTATATCTTAATGCCTGAAAGATCTTGGTTAGTTGATTCGCTTCACGGGTGCTCAGGGTTGCTCTGCCTAGAATATCGTGAAGAAATTTATAATTATCAAAACGGTCAGGCATTTTGATTGAACCGGAGACACTTAAACTTTGATAGATCACTTCTGTTAGCCTATGCAATTCTCCGTCATTTATTGGGACACAACGGTCCACTTCGTTTTCTGTCTGTCTGAAAAGGCTATAGGTCATAATTTGAACCGCATGAGATAAATTAAGCGAGGGGTGTACCGGTGAACTGGGAATATGAACCGCAGCACAGCAACATGCGAGCTCCTGCTCGTTTAGTCCGTTCTTTTCGTTACCAAAAACCAGAGCAATATCACCCTCTGATATGGAAGATGCTTTTTCACAGAACTCTTCGGGAAGATAGGATAAACGCTTCCTTCGGGTTCCCCTGCGCCGGGTGATGCCCGCAGAGAATACAACTGATGCTAATATATCAGATAGATTTTCACTTAATTGAGCCTGCTGATAAATCTCCTCGGCATGAACCGCCATGGTTTTCAAATGTTTTAGATCCATGGTTTCTGAAGGGGATACCAAGGCGAGCCTTGAAAGTCCCATGTTTTTCATGGCCCGACAAATGGAGCCCACATTCCCGCCGCCTTCGGGGCGGCAGAGTACAATGATGATACGGCTTAATAGGGGGGTCATAAATAGGGATTATATCCTTTGTTGAGCTCCAGGAAAAGAGTATCGCCAACCTCGACAATTACAAGGTTCCATTTTTCTTGTTTTCCCGCCTGGCTGTGAGTATTTTTTTAGTCATGGAAAAAATAATGCAAGTAGAAGGACTCCATAAGAGTTATGGAGCTTTAAAAGCGGTTGATGGAATAGATCTTGAAATTCCCCGGGGAAGTTGTTTTGGGCTATTGGGCCCCAATGGTGCTGGAAAAACAACCACCATCGAAATGATGGAAGGAATAGTTAAAGCCGATGATGGAAGAATTTTGTTCAAGGGAAAACCCATTGGTGGTGATTTTAAAAAAAAGGTAGGAATTCAGTTTCAGAATACAGCCTTACCGGAATTTATCACCGTAAAGGAAACACTAGAGCTGTTCAGTTCTTTTTATCCTCATCCTCGACCTATGGATGAACTGATTGAGCTATGCTCTCTTCTGGATATATTAAATCAGGATAATCGAAAACTCTCGGGGGGGCAGAGGCAGCGAATGCTTCTGGCCCTGGCAATTATTCCAAAACCTGAGATGCTTTTTTTAGATGAACCCACCACAGGATTAGATCCCCAGGCCAGGAGGAATTTCTGGAAATTGATTGAAGGAGTCAAGGCCGAGGATACCAGTATTTTATTAACCACCCATTACATGGATGAAGCACAACTTCTCTGTGATTATATTGCCATAATGGACAAGGGAAAAGTACTGGAATGTGATACACCTCAGAAGCTGTTGGAAAAGCATTTTAAGGGAGTACTAATCCGTCTGCCCCATGATGGTGACGAAAGAGAATTACCCCAGGGAGCAGTGATTACCGGGGGTAATTTAGAAATGCAGACAGTCGATTTAGATGCCTCTTTAAAAAAGCTGTTGTCCTCCAGTTACGACCTGACCGGAATGACCATCGATAAACCCAATCTGGAAGACCTGTTCATCAAGCTGACCGGCTCTTCCCTCAGAACCTAGGAGGTCCGAGATGAATCAGTTTTTAGCCATGGTAAAGGCGAGAACCATGGAATTTGTACGTGATAGAGGAACCTTCTTTTGGAATCTTCTTTTTCCTCTGATACTTGTCTTTGGATTCTCCTTTGTTTTTTCCGGTAATCAGGATAAAATTTTTAAGGTGGGTCTTCTAGGCGATGTCCCACAAAGCTCTCAATATTCTTTTTTAGAGTTGGAACAAGCAGAATTTATTCCCTACGATCTGGAACAGATTGACCGTGAAACGGTGGTGCAGAAACTGCGGATGCATCAGTTGGATATGCTGCTGGATTTTGACAAAAATAGTTATTATATCAATGACCAGTCGGCCAATGGAAAAATTCTTCGCATGCTTTTACAGAATCCCCAATATAACCAGATGGCCTTGCAGGAGAAAGAAGTCTCCGGTAAAGCCATTCGTTATGTGGATTGGCTGGTGCCTGGGGTCATTGGAATGAATATGCTTTTCAGCTGTATGTTTGGTGTGGGATTTGTCATTGTTCGATATAGAAAAAATGGCGTATTAAAGCGTTTGAAAGCCACTCCAGTCAGTGCTTTTAGTTTTGTGAGTGCCCAAATGGCTTCCCGCTTCTTTATTGTGTTATTAACAAGTATGGTGGTCTTTGCAGGTACAAATATCTTTCTGAAGTTTATGATGCTTGGCTCCTACTGGAATCTAATATTGATCACCGCTCTTGCTATCCTCTGTATGATTTCTCTCGGTTTGATCTTTGCTTCCCGGTTCAAAAGTGAAGAATTAGCTTCCGGGGTTTTGAATCTACTGAATTTCCCCATGATCATTTTTTCAGGGGTATTCTTTTCCTTAGAAGGAACCCCTCCATTGATGCAGAAAATCGCCAGGTTTTTTCCCCTTACTCATTTTATTGAAGGAGCCAGGGCCATTATGTTGGAGGGCGCTGGCTTTGTGCAAATCCTACCCAACCTTATCACCCTGGCAGCCATGACCCTGTTGTTTCTAGTTACAGCTTCATTGCTCTTTCAATGGGATTAAAACAGTCCTCCTTCTAAAAAAGTGATTTATTTGACATTTAAAAGGGGAATCTTATACTTAGATAAAGGCTTTTACCCTTTAAATAGCCTTTATCTAATTATCTTGGGGGAAATATGCATTCCATATTGTTAAAATCCGGTAATTCCATTCCGCAAATAGGATTGGGAACCTGGCAATTATCTGGAGAAGATTGCTCCAATGCAGTAAATTCTGCATTGGTCATGGGATATGACCACATCGATACGGCCGTTGCCTATGCTAATCACAAAGACGTAGCTCGGGGGATTAAGGATTCAGGTAAAAAAAGAAACTCCTTTTTCCTTACAACGAAAATACCCTTGGAAACGTCAACCTATGATGAAGTTCTGAAATCGGCTAAAAAATCCTTAGACGAGCTTCGAGTAGATTATGTGGATTTACTACTGATACATTGGCCTAATAAGTCCGTTCCCTTTTCGGAAACCCTGGAGGCTTTTAACGAATTAAGGAATAGAGGATTAACCAAGGATATTGGAATAAGCAATTTTAATGCAGAAATCACCGCTGAAGCAGTTGAACTCAGCCAGGCCCCTTTGGTGGTAAATCAAGTGGAGTTTCATCCATTGTTATTTCAAAAGGACCTTTATGAATCCTGCAAAAAAGTGGGCGTAGAAATTACGGCCTATTCACCTCTAGCACGAGGAAAGATCTTCGAGAATGATATTCTAAAGGATATTGCTGCAAAAAATAATGCTTCCATTGCCCAGGTCAGTATTTCCTGGTTAATGTCCAAGGGAATAATTGTTATACCCAAGGCAAGCAGTCTGGATCATCTAAAGAATAATCTTGCCGCCAGGAATTTGGAATTGAGTACTGAAGACTTACAAAGTATTGATTCCATTGAGGAGACCTATAGAATGGTGGATGGCAGTTGGAAACATTACGAGTTTTAACATGGATAAGATAGCAACCTACCTATGATGATTCCCCACTGATTATGGTTCCCAGGCAGAGCGGAGCCCTGGGTAGAATCGCTGAAATGGCTGCCTCGGGAGAGCTTTCTACCCCGGAATATCAAGATTGGAACTGGCTGATGGTGTCCTCGATTTCTGCATTCCAAGGGTTAAATCTATCGGCCTCATTTTCTTCTCTTCTTAGGGGAATCCTTCAACCTGGTTCGTCTTTAATCTTATTCCCCGGTTATTTTGTTTTTTCCATTCCTGGAGGGATGAATAAGAAGAACCTTATATCTCTTTATGATCAAATTAATGAGATCAAGAATTATCTCTAGCAAGTTTTATGGATTATTCTCCCTCTCTTGACAAATATATCCCAGGGGTAATATGCTTAAGCCAATGAAATCAAATAGCAGATACAGTAAAACCACCTCTTTTATGATGATGCAGAAGTTCTCATGGATAAAGGTGGGCCAGTTATAGATAGATCAAATAGATCTACTAAAAGTCCTCCTTGTGAGGGCTTTTTTTTTGCTTTGATGGTTTTTATTAGCCTTGGTAAATCATTATTTTTTTGCTTATTTTTTTCAGCCTATGATGCCATTTTTTGTGTGGGGATAATTCCCTAGGAGGAACAGATGAATTATTATTTCACAACACCTATCTATTACGTAAATGGAAATCCCCATGTGGGTCATGCTCATACCTCAGTTATGGGGGATATCCTTAAGCGCTCCTTTAGAATGCTGGGCCATGAGGTTTTTTATACTACGGGAGTAGATGAGCATGGTCAAAAAAATCAGGAAGAGATTCTAAAGAGCGGCCTAACTACCGGGGAATGTCATAATGCTTAAAGCCTTGGAACTACCCCCGCCCAAGGGCTGTCTGGTCCATGGCTATTGGATTGGTATAGATGGAAAGAAGATGGCAAAATCCCTGGGAAATGCAGTAGATCCAACACAGCTAATTTCACTCTATGGAGCCGATACTCTACGATTTTTTCTCGCACGGAACATGGGGCGCAATGAGGCGAAAATTGGAGAGGAATTGGTGCAGCATTGTTATGTCTCAATTTTATCCAACAATATTGGAAATGCCTATTTGAGAGCAGTTAAGATGGTTGAACGTTACTGCCAATGGAAAATACCCCAGAATACTTTGTCCTATATGCAGCTGTAATTTCTTCAGGATTTGGTATACCTGGCAAAAAATAACCAAATTAAAAAAGCTGATCTGACAGCCATTTCCAAAGTTGCTGAAAATATGGAAGAAATGGGACGGCGGATCAACCGGTTTATTGAAGATCAGGCTCCCTGGATCTTGGCCAAGGATGACAGTTCAGAAGGTCAAATAAAACTATTTTCTGTTTTAAGAACTGGGCTGGAAGCGGTTCGTTTGCTCTTTGAAGCCGGTTCTGTGATAATGCCCGGAATCTCGGCCCAAGCTCTTGGCTCTCTGAATATTCAAATACCCCAAGGGGGATTTAAGGGTTTGGAGTTCAAACTATTAGCCTTAAGGGAAGGTCAGAAGCTGGGAGATATTGCTGTGCTGTTCCCCAAGAAATGATATATTAGAAAAAGAATAGATAAAGTCCAAAGGAGTAACAATGAAAGGTAAAGCATCCAAGTTAATTCATGGGAATCTGACACACTATTCCCATGGCTCCCTAAAGCCGCCGGTCTATGTTACCTCGGCCTTTGATTTTCCCGACAGCCAGTCCATGGAAGATGCCTTTCAGGGCCGTTCCGGAGCTCATGGCTATTCCAGAATTACCAACCCTACAGTTTCTGAACTGCAGGAGCGTTTAAGAATTCTGGCCGGAGCGGAGCAATGCCTATGTCTCAGTTCCGGTATGGCTGCTATGACAGCGGTACTAACCGCATTATTGTCCTCGGGAGACCGAGTGCTTAGCTCCCCTTGGCTCTTTGGCAATACCCTCTCTCTTCTGAATAACACCATGAAACCCTATGGAATTGAGACCGACTTTGTGGATCTTCGAGACCTCCAGGCCGTGGAAAATGCTATTACTCCGGATACCCGCTGTTTGCTGGTGGAGGTTTTGTCCAACCCCCAGCTGATTCTTCACGATATGGCCGGGCTTTCACAAATTTGCCAGAAACATGGAATTGTTTTGGTGGTGGATAATTCCTTACTCACACCCTATCTCTTCCAGGGAAAGGATTTTCAGGTGGATGTGGAGGTTCTTTCAACCACCAAGTTTATCTCCGGAGGAGGGACCAGTGTGGGGGGAGCTGTGCTCTATTATCCCAGCGAAAAATGGAAGAAGATCCCCAAGTTGGTCGATGCGCATAAAGCGGCTGGCCCCCTGGCCCTGGCCCAAAAAGTTTTTACCGAGGTCTACCGGAATCAGGGCGGCTGCATGTCTCCGCAAACGGCATCCCTTCAGCTTCAGGGGCTGGAAACCCTTGCATTGAGGGTTGAACGCACCCAGGAGAACGCCCTGAAAATGGCGGAGTTTCTAAAGGCTCAGTCCAGGGTTTCACGGGTGCTGTTCCCCGGGCTGGCCGATTATCCTCAGGCAAATCTATTACAGCCCATCCTTCAGGGAAATACCGGGCAGATGATACTCTTTGATTTAAGCGATCAGCAGGAATGTTACTCATTTATGGATTGGCTGAAGATGATACGCCGGGCCACCAATTTCTGCGATAACAAGTCACTGATCATCCATCCTGCTTCCACCATTTTTTCCAGCTCCGACGATGCACAGCTCAAGGCCATGGGCTTCGGCCGGAATTCCCTGAGATTCTCTGTGGGCATTGAGGATGTGGAGGACATTATGGAGGATATGGAGCAGGCCTTTAAAGGGCTATAGGATTATGAGCCTAGAGATTCAATTAAGCTTCTCTACGATGATGGAATAGTTCATTTCCTCAGATGCATGGTTCTTTAGAAATAAGGGATTTCCATTATCCTCTATCAACGAGTAAACCAGGCTATTATTGCTTAAGATCGGGCTGACTGGAGCACCTTGGATAGTAAAAGTAATCGAATCTTCGGTTTCTGCTCCATTGGAATGAATAAGATCAAGGCTAATCTGATAATCTTCTTCATCGGAAAATTCTTCTATATACCAGGCATTCTCTAAGCGAAGGGAAATTTCGTATTCCCCCATACCCCAAGGCAAAAATTGAATCCAATCGTTATTATATTCATTGTTATAATTTTCATTTATTTCACAGGTTATAGAATGGATTTCACTGGTTTTATGATTCTCATCAATAATATCCATATTTGCAGATAAAGGACCCTGGTCCGGTTCAAAGGTGTCATCAGTAAAAACAGGATCATCAATTTCTTCCATAAGAAGACTGAAGGAATCTCCTGTTCTTAGATCATCTACTAAAAAATAGCCTGACTCATCTGAAATAGGGACTGCTTCATCATTGTTGAAAACTTTAAAGATTTGTCCTTCTCTTGTTTGATTTCTAATCTCATGCAAAGTAACTTTTTCAATGCTATTATAGAAATGCTCATCTAAATAGGAAGGGTATTGGATGTCTTGAAAAAAGGCATTACTATCATCCCAGTTATATACCAATCGATAATTCCTATTTAGTTCATAGTTTTGAAAATAATATCGATAGGCTAAATTATCTCCCCAATAATTTACTGAAACATCTACAGATTCACCTGGAGATATCCAATGGTCAATGATTGTCCTATATTGATCCTCGTCTGTATCCTGATATTCATTTAACTCAGAAGCGTAGGAGTTTAGGGTTATGTCGTAAATATTACTTTTCAAATCATTTGGATCCTCATGGTATAGAATGATGGTTTTTTCTAATCCATCGGAAAGGAAGTAATATTCAAAATTTCCCTCTCCATCACTATTGTGTAATATCTTGTATTGGCTATCTCCTATGTAGGGCATTTCCTGGTATACCTTAAAAACGATGTCGTTAAAATATAAATCTTCCCAATCTGAAGATGCCCAATCCAGGGTAACTAAATAATAACCAATATTCTGAGTGTTGGCAGTATTTATTATAAGAGCATTACTTTCATCCCAATAAATCTCAATTCTTTCTGTATCTCCATCGCTGATGGTATATTCCGTTGTCCTTTCTGATAGGATTGAACCTCCGGAATTTATAGATTCCATATCCAATTGATGACAGGATAGAAGAAGAACCATTAAGACAAGGCTTATTAACATGTATCTTTTCATCATTGCACTCCAAAAAAGTCTAAAAAATCGTTATATAGGTTTTCAAAACTATCTTCGCTATATTCTTCAAGCTTAGCGATGATATTTTCAGATGTAATTTCAGGATATAGTTTATATATACTTCGCTCTCCATAGGTTTCACACCAATAAAAGATGAATTCATAACTTAGCAAATATATCTCATATACCTTATCCTTATAATTTTCTCTGGCAAAAGCAAAATCAAAGTAGGATAATTCAATCCAGTTTAATAGATCATTTTTTGTGGATGAAGATTCTTCGGGTTCAACACCGTCGTTTGACAGATACTCCGCAATACCTTCAGAAAAAAACATCGAGGTTGTGGTACCATAATATAGGCCAAAAAAGATATGCACCATTTCATGCTTTATGGTATTTCTCAATAGATCCTCATCCAAATATTCAATCACCTCCGAATTTAAAAAAATCCCGTCATGTCTTGCAAATCCTGAATCATTGAAAAAGTTATACTCATCAAAATAGATTGCTATGGGAAAATTAATATCCAAATCGGTGCGTTCCTTTATAATCAAAAAAGACTCATCGGCTATGGATAAAATCTCTTCATATTCTTCCTGGGAAAATTCACCGTCACAAATTATATAGCAATGATCCCCTTTTATGGTGCGGTAGCTTTCATAGGGTATTAGGATTGAGCAGCTAAAAAAAAGGAAGATCCATGGATAAAATAAAAACCAGAAATATTTTTTTTTCAAATTTCTATTCCCACATGAAAGGCAATGCTGTGTATGTCTTCCGTATTGATTCCATCCATCAACGGGGATTGATTTTCCTGGTCTATCAAATATAGCAGGTTGTTGAACCAATTATAGTTCAAAGACAGATGTATACGATTAAAGGAATAAGCGATTTCTGTATTGATTTTCATAGCTATGGTCATGGGTAAAACATCTCTTTCTTTTCCCGAAGGAAAATAAACTCTGCCCGATAGCGGAATCCCGGCCTGGAGACATAAAAGAGATCTAATCTCAAAGCGGTCTTGAATGTTAAAAGAAAAACCGTTTATGGGTCCTAATTTTAAATAGTATAATTCACTGATGCTTGATTCTTCGGATGTGATAACTTTTCCGTAATAATTATAGGTACTATCAATGGTTAAACCTGAAATGTAATCGAACTTTTGCCCCATGGGCAGATAGCGGACATAGAAAGCGTTTAGCTCTAATAACAAGGACCTGACTAATCCTTCATCTAATTGTAAGGAATTTGCGGTGAAACTGTTACTTTCAAAATACTTAATTCCCAGGCCTAGTTGATGGAATTGGTCTCTAGGGTCTATATAATTATAACTACACCCGATCTTAAAACCAGGCATTGTTGTTCCATGCCAAAGGGAGGATGATATTTCAGATCTAGTATAAAAATCAACGGAGATCTCAGAATCCAGCTGCAGAGAACTGGAACTCACTGGAAGAGAATAAACATTAAGAGCTAAAAAAGCAAAAAGGAAAATGAACAAGTATGTTTTCATAGATATAGTTGGCATTATATCATAAATTTTAATGTTTTCCACCTTTCATTTGTAAGACTATTCGATTATAATCGAATAATGCTGAAACAATATCTCCTGCTGAAACCCTATTTGAAACAGCATTGGTACCGTTACCTGCTGGGAATCATCTTTCTCTTTATCACCAATGCCGGGCAGATGGCCATACCCCAGACCATCCGCCGTTCCATCAATCATATTTCCCAGGGGAATATCGATACTTCAAAAATCCTCCATTGGATGCTTTATATGCTGGGATTTGCACTGGTGGTAACCCTGGGGCGCATAGCCTGGCGACATTATATCCAGGGAGCCTCCCGCAGGATTGAGAGGGATCTACGGGGCAAGGTCTTTCAGCATTTGCTGCAATTAGGCCGGGAATTCTACGGAACCATGAAAACCGGTGACATCATGGCCCGGCTTACCAACGATATGCATCATATACGCATGGCCACGGGAATGGCTCTGGTGGCCTTTATGGACGGGCTGTTCATGACCCTCTTTATCTTAATTATTCTATTCCGGTCTTATCCCAAACTGACCTGGCTGCTGATACTGCCTCTTCCCCTGTTGACCCTGCTTATTCTTTTGGTGGGGCCCTATCTGGGAAAGCTGTTCCGGGCAGTGCAGAAGGGCTATTCCGGCATAAGCAACTCCGCCCAGGAGACCCTGTCGGGCATCCGACTGATCAAGAGTTTTCAGCGGGAGGACTTTGCACTTAAACGTTTTCAGAAACAGAATGATAAATATATCCAGGCAAATCTGGGGCTGGTTAGAGTCTGGGGAATGTTCAATCCTCTTATCATGGCATTATCCGGTATCACTAGCTTTCTACTGTTGCGTTACGGCGGAGAAATGGTTCTAAAAGGCACTCTGCTCCCGGGAGATTTTGTGGCCATTATGAGTTATATGGGCATGCTGATCTGGCCTATGATGGGCATGGGTTTTACCATCAATGTGCTGCAACGAGGGGCGGCTTCTCTGGAGCGGATCAATGAAATTCTACAAAAACAGCCGGCCATTACTGATGCACCCCAAGCCTTGGAAACAGTCCCCCGGGGCGATTTGCAGATTGATCAAGTGGAATTCCATTACCCCGGCAGTCAGGAGCAGGTGCTTAAAAATTTGAGTTTAACCATTCCTCAAGGCAGTACTTTAGGTGTACTGGGCAGGACCGGCAGTGGTAAAACCACCCTGATCGAGTTGTTTTCCAGGCTTTGGGAACCTCAGCAGGGGATTATTTCTATTGGAGGAAAGGACATTGCTCAATACACCTTAGAGGCCCTGAGGGCATCCACCGCATTGGTGCCCCAGGATAGTTTTTTATTCAGCGAGACCATCGGGTATAATCTGCGTTTTGGAAATCTCAAAGCCATGGATAAAGAGGTGCAGAAAGCCATGGAGGCCACCACCATAGACCGAGATCTTAAAAATTTTCCACTGGGAACAGAAACTCTTGTTGGCGAGAAGGGGGTCACTCTTTCGGGCGGACAAAAACAGCGGATCTGTCTTGCCCGGGCCTTATTGATGGACCGGGAGATTTTGATCCTGGACGATGCTCTTTCCGCTGTGGATACCCGCACAGAAGAGATCATTTTAGAAGCCCTTAAAACCTACCGTAAGAATAAAACTACCATTCTTATATCTCACCGTTACAGTACCCTAAAGCAAGCCGACTCCATCATCGTTTTGGAGGACGGACGAATCACTGCTCAAGGCAGCCATTCCTCTTTGATAGACCAGGAAGGATTTTACCGAGAGATTTACCAGCTGCAGCGATTGGAGGAGAATTCATGAGGGTAGAACGGGAGGAATTTTCCAGCAAGCTTAAATTTAGCGTACTCAAACGATTGCTCATCTTTTTAAAACCCTACCGGGGATTGGTGCTGCTCTCTCTTTTGGGGCTTGTTTTAGCCACCGCCGGAGATTTGATCACCCCGGTGATTGTTCAGCGCAGCATGGACCAGTATATCCTTAAAGCCCACGGCCTAAGTGAATTCGAGAGGCTCCAGGGGCTGAAACTTTGGAGCTCGCGGTTTTTGCTTGTATTGTTTTTATCGCTTGGGGCTAATTTTATTCAGGTTTATTTCAGTGCCGTGGCCGGTCAACGGGTTATGAAGGATATCCGCAGCCGGTTATTCGGTCATCTTATCCGGCAGTCCCTTGGATCTTTAGGCGACCGGCCGGTGGGAAGTCTGGTTTCCCGGGTTACCAGCGATGTAGAAACCGTCAATGAACTTTTTACCACCGTGGCTCTTTCAATTATGAAAAACCTGAGCTTGATGTTGGGAGTACTTATCACCCTGGTCATTCTAGATATTCCCTTGGCCCTGATCACCCTGGCCACCCTGCCACCGGTGCTGATTTTGACCCTGGTGATGCGTCACAGAATTAGAGACGTTCATCGTGAAACTCAGCATCAGACCTCAAGAATCAACGCCTTCCTATCAGAATCCATAGCCGGTATGGAAATACTACAGTTGTTTGGTCGAAGAGACTGGTTTAGAAAGGAGTTTGCCGAACGGAACCAATCGCTCTTTAAAATTGGAATGAGGCAGATGTATACCAACTCTTTTTTTCGCCCGGTGATAAACCTTCTAAGTTCCGTTTCTCTAGGCTTTCTTATCTACTACGGTGCTTCTATGAATGACAATGGAACTTTGACCCTGGGGATATTAATCGCGTTTATCAGTCTGGTGGGTAAATTTTATGAACCCATAAAGGATATGGCCGATAAAATTGTGATACTTCAATCGGCCATGGCCGGCGGTGAAAGGGTTTTTAAAATGCTCGATGAAGACCAATCCATTGCAGATAAAGGGAAAGAAATTCTGACAGCCACTTCTGGCGAATTGCAATTCCAGGGGGTTCATTTCCGCTACAAAGAAGAGCCTGTATTGCAGAATATGAATTTCCATGTAACACCCGGAGAAACTATTGCTGTGGTAGGTACCACCGGAGCTGGAAAAACCACCCTGGCCAATCTGCTTACCCGATTCTGGGATCCTCAAGAAGGTAGGATTTTATTAGATGGCCGGAATATTCAAAGTCTTTCCATAAAAAATCTCCGCAGTCATATTCAAACCCTTCAGCAGGATGTCACACTTTTTTCCGGTACCCTCAGGGATAACATCTCCCTGGGAAAAGAAGTAATGGATGAAGAGATTCTTCAGGCCCTGGAGAAGGTGAAGGGTGCCACCATGCTGGCTTCATTACCCCAAGGCCTAGATACCCAATTATCCGAGGGGGCCAGTAATATTTCCTTTGGGCAGCGCCAGCTCATCGCTTTTGCCCGGATCTTTATTTTTAATCCCAGCATCATCATCATGGACGAAGCCACCAGCAACATCGACACCGAAACCGAACGCTGGATTCAAACCGCCATGGATCAGCTGCTTGAAGATCGAACCGCCATAATCATCGCCCATCGCTTATCCACCATTGCTCGGGCCGATAGGATTTTAGTTCTAAGTCATGGGCAGGTTGCCGAAGAGGGAAGCCATCAAGAACTGCTGAAGAGGGGGGGGATTTACTACCAGCTTCACCAACTCCAATACTCCTGACAGCTGACTTTGCCTCAGACGCGGCGTTGGAAAAATACTCACGTGCGGTTTGCACGCTCCGTTTTTTCCGCCTTGATTCAGAGGCAAATCCAGCTGTCAGATAACGTGCCTTTGATTCGGACTCGGCGTTGGAAAAATACTCACGTGCTGTTTGCACGCTCCGTTTTTCTAGATAAATAGATTTATGCCCGAAGAACTGGCAGCTTCCAGGTAATTTGCCACACCTCCTATTTGGGCTTGCTCTATCAGTTCTTCCCGCTTTATTCCCATTACATCCATGGACATCTGGCAGGCGATCATGGAAACTCCGTTATCAATGGCGGTACTAAGCATTGTCTCAAGAGTGTCGATTTTTTGACGTTTCATGATGCCTTTCATCATGGCGGAGCCCATTCCTCCCATCTGTAATTTGGAGAGTTTTAATTTGCCACTGTGCTTGGGTAGCATCATGCTGAACATTCGACCCAGAAAGGATTTCTTGACCCTGGGCTTTCTGGGTTTCTTGATGATATTTAGTCCCCAAAAGGTGTAAAATATGGTC
The DNA here is from genome assembly GCA_027858495.1 of Spirochaetaceae bacterium. Lineage (GTDB taxonomy): Bacteria > Spirochaetota > Spirochaetia > DSM-2461 > DSM-2461 > JAQICO01. Next base: position 6,437 of record JAQICO010000155.1, on the reverse strand, counting down.
ACTTTTTTGCCTGAAGCCAGGGCGCCGTTGCCGATGACAAGAGAGGCCAGAGCTTTGTCCATATCATCTGAAAAGCAGATCATGGTCAGTTCCTTTGAACTGTTAGCTATTACCTGTACGCCCGAGGGGATGGTTCCCGGCTGGGGTATTGTCGAGGCAGTTTCCACTCCACCCTTTTGAATCACCGCTGAAACGATTCCTTTTTCTTCTTTCAGTTCCACCAGACGGTGTCCCGTCATATTACACCAGGACTGAACATCCCGGGCAAATCCTGGGTCTGAAGCTCTTTGCAGCAATCGCTCTCCGGGTTTTATCTTTTCAATTTCCGATTTTAACTTGAGTATGGGACCGGGGCATTGCAGTCCGCAGGCATCTACTTCTAACACGGTAACCGCCGATAGAACTGGATTGATTCCTTCCTGGGTTTGGTATCCCGTTTCGTATTGGGTGAATACGTCCCGATTATTTTGATCCTGAACGGCGGGTTTATAGATTTTTAGTCCCCCGGAAAGAATACTGGTACGGTCAAATCCATTTTGTTTGAGAATACGTTCAACCAAATAGGATCGTAGGCCCACTCCGCAGAGGATTACAATATCCTTGTCCCGGGGAATCTTGTCGATGTTTGTACGCACATCTATTTTGGAGATATTAACCGCTCCTGGTAGTGCTCCCATGGCAAACTCATCGGAGGTTCGAACATCTAGAAGAAATAGGTCAGGGTCTTTAGCTTCCAATCGGCGGTGAAGTTCTTTCCATGGAGTATGCTGACTTCGACCAAGCAACGCATTTTCGGCGGTAAATCCGAGGATGTTTACCGGATCCTTGGAGGAAGAGTAGGGGGGTGCGTAGGCATGTTCCAGCTCTGTGAGATCTTCTATGGTGCCTCCCCGCCGTAGTACAGCGGCGATCATTTCTATACGCTTGTCCACTCCTTCGTAACCGACTATCTGCGCTCCTGCTATGGTGCCATCCTGGGGATTGTAAACCAGTTTAAGAACCATGGGGGTGGCTCCGGGGTAATAGCCTGCATGGGAATGTCCATGGGTGATAACACAGGAGGCTGGTATGCCTTCTTTTTTTAAGGTCTTTTGGGCGACCCCTGTGGCGGCCACGGTTAAATCAAATATTTTTGCGATGGCCGTTCCGATGGCTCCCTTGTATTCCTTGGTGCTTCCGTAGACCAGGTTATCCGCCAGTATTCGAGCCTGCTTCCCCGCAGGACCGGCCAGTGGGGTTATGCCCGACTTTCCTGTGAGTGGCCAGTGGAATTCTGCAGCATCCCCCAGAGCGTATATATGGGGATCGGAAGTTTCCATTCTACTATTAACTACAATTCCCCTGTTGGTCTCCAGGCCTGATTGTTTGGCCAGACCAATTTCTGGCTTAACTCCTATGGATAAAATCGCAAGGTCAGCGTTAATAACTGCTCCGCTGTTCAGGGTAATCCGTAATTTATCCGCTTCTTCATGGAATTCCTTTACTCCATCAGAAAGGTAGAGTTCCACCTTTTTCATTTTCAGATGATCATGTATTTGAGCAGCCATTTCGAAGTCCAGCGGGGCCATCACCTGGTCTGCCAGTTCTACAATGGTAACATTTACGCCTCGGTTATAGAGGTTTTCAGCTACCTCCATCCCGATAAATCCTGCGCCGATTACCACGGCTCTTTTGGGTCTTTTTTCATCTACATAACCCTTGAGGTTATCTACGTCGGGAACATTGCGCAGGGTGAATATTTTTTTTGAATCAATACCGGAAATGGGGGGGCGCAGGGTCTCTGCTCCTGGAGACAGAATGAGGGCATCGTAGGATTCCACATATTCACGGCCGGTTTTTTTCTCCTTTGCCCTGACGGTTTTATCCTCACGGTTGATATGGGTAACCTCCGTGGAGATCCTCACCTCAACATCCAGCGTTTTCATAAAACTTTCGGGAGTTTCTACAAAGAGTTTTTCCCGGTCTTTTATGGTTTCTCCTAGATAATAGGGCAGCCCGCAGTTGGCATAGGAGATATAATCTCCCCGTTCAAAAATCATAATTACGGCTTTTTCGTCGTCTCTTCTTAATCTTGCTGCGGTTGCAGCTCCTCCGGCGACTCCGCCTACAATTAAATATTTCATATAAAACCGCTCCTTTATACCTAAGAATAGTCTATTTTATAGGCATATAAACATAATGCAAACGCCATATACGAAAAGTAACATAATTAGATATTTTTGTATAGATAAAAATATATTTAATAAAAACAAGGCCTTAGACCGGTTGAAATTGACCTAAAGGTTTCATGATTGCTACACTGAGGTTCCATTATTGTGAAAATAATTCCTTGAATTTTCATAGAAGAGGAGATAATAGAATCTTATCTTTCTTTAATCATTGAGTGGCGTTTATTTTCTCTACCGGAATAAAACCACCTCTTTCGCCTCTGGAGAAAAGCTTATACGGCTAACCTGAAAGGGCGCTTCTTTACCATCCACCTGAGCATGGCTCACCGGGAAGGGAGAGGAGAATTCAATATCCTCAGGGGGATGGTGAAACTGGTTTTCCATGGTTAATACTATTTTTTGAGGGTCGCTGGTTACATTATAGCTTACCTTCCCAAAATAGGTTGCCGCATTGGTCACCACAATCTTCTGATCGGGCTCCATCCAGCGGTGATAAACCACCGGCAGTATAACCAGACGATTACCCTCTTCGAATAACATCATATTTCGAATTAACGATAAAAAGTCCGCCGCTGCCCAGCCATGATGACCGTCTCCGTAACAACCACCTCCGGTGATGGGGTGGATGGCCTCGGGAAAGGTTCCCGTACGGGTAATGTTGTCCATAATCCAATACAATATGGGTAGTACCCTGGCCGAACGGCGATAGAGGTAACATTGGGCAATTTGCGCCGTCAGATATACATTGTATCCCGAGTGTATCACCCGGTGAAAAAACGCATGGTTCTGCATATAGCGCTGCCGTATGGTTCGAAGAGTTCCGGTCATCTTAATCTCCCTGGGATCCACCAGCCGAAGGGGATAGAGCGCAACAACAGAACCGATTATAGAGGAATCGATATTTCGGTTGGGGGAAGAGGCAATCAGGGGTTCTTTAAATCTGGCCTGATCTTTATCAATGGAATCAAATACCTTGCTTCGGTATTCCTGAAATAATTGTTGTGCTTCCTGGGCTTCCTTTTCTTTATTCAATTCTGCGGCCATAAAGGCATATCCCTCTATGCCGGCCAGTGCCCAAAAATTGTCCCAATAAAAGCTGTCGTTTGGCCCGAAGTGTTCTGCCGAAAATCCCGCTGGTAATAGCCCTGATTTTTCGCGATTATTTTTGATCCATAATAATCCTTTTTTTGCAGAACTAAAGATGGTTTTTAAGAATTCTTTATTCCGGGTAAAAAGGTAATGCTGATAATAGGTCCACAGGGCTTGCCCATTGGCGTCCCATTCCCCTTCCTGGCTTAAAAAATAGCCATCACTTTTTTGCCGGTTTGGGTAATTTAATAGGATTCTTTCAGCCTCATCATGGTATCCAAGTTTATCCAGCATGGGAATCGAGTAGGCTGCGTCTCTGAACCATTCATGATGATAGGTAAAGGGCCCGGGGGTAATGATGTTATCGTCTATGAAAAGGTAGAGGGCAGCCTTGTTGGCATAAAAGGAATTTTCTAATTTTTGATAGGGTAATTGTAATTGAAGTCCCCGCTCTATGGTTTTATCCCACTGCTGAAGAATTTCACCTTTATGATCTTGATATTTAAGGGCAAATACCTTTGACCATTCCGGTGCTTTTTTAGTCATTTTTCTCACGGGAGCCCGTACTTCCAACTGTCTAGCTTCTCCGGCTTTCAGCTTTAGATTGAATTGAGCCATGGCTGTGGCCAATCCCTGAGGACATTCCGTTTGATGTAAATCTCCCTCTTGATCCACGGCAAAAGAACAGTCTCCCATGGGTTGATTGGCGCAGAAGATTCGGTTGGGTTTCTCGGCAAGGTATAATCCAGGGGCACCATCCACTGTAAAAAGCTGTTGTTTTTCATCGTACTTAATGTTGCGGATAATGGATATTCCTTCGGGATTATAAGGCCGGATAGAAACAAATACCTGTATTTCTACCTCGGTGGACTCAAGATTTACTAAATCCATGGCATCAAATACATATTCTATATTATCAATTCGTCCTCCAAAGGCCTCTATCCTCATTCGAAGATCCTTTTTTATGAACTGACTTACCACCACGGGACGCTGTTTTACCAGGTACTGATAGATATCATCATTTTTTGAGGGAACTATGAGATAGTCCTTCTTTTTTACCCAGAATTCCACGGACCAACCGTCAAACCATGGGGTTAAAAGTCCTGTGGGGTCTACAATTGGTTCTCGATCAGAATCCAAGTTTCCTATGCTGGTCCAGTTTCGGTGGGTCTGATTGGTTGAGAGCACCGTACCTGGGACATAACTATCTGAATCTTTGTTATATTGTTTATTCACCCAGTAGGGCATTACCCAATCTAGATGGGGTTGTATGGCATTCATATTTAGAAGACCCCGGGAAGCAAACTCAAGGGCCTCGGATGCAATATCTTTGGGCACCTGTATATGTGAATCTTCCCCCAGTCGGAAACTCTCATCTAGCCTTTGAAGCGCAGAATCCATTCCATAGAGTTTTGCAAAGCGTTTAGCCAATGATAAAATAAGTCCCATGGATATCCTCCTGATAATAATTATGAATCAAGAGCCCTAAGGAATCCAGAACAAAAGTTTAATTTGGTAGAGTTATAGTTAGTTCTTGGGTGATTGAAATAGACTAATGATATCTCTATACTTTGTATATATTACAAAGAAGGATATCCCTGGTGAAAAAAATTTGGCTTCCCACAGTCATTATGCTTCTTCTTTTAGCGCTTCCAGTGCTGCTTCTTTATCGATCTCATCAACAACTGTTATCTATGGAAGAAACTCAACTTCAGGAAGAACGACGTCAGTGGCAGCTCATCGATAGAATTGAGCAGTTGAAAAAGCAGGAAGAAATCCTTCAGGAACAGAATGCTCTTTTGCAGCAGGAAAAGCAGGATTTAGTTATTCGTGCAGAAAAACAGGTCTATTTAACCTTCGATGACGGCCCTTCTGTTGTGACAGAAGATCTTTTAGCTCTATTGCTGGAATTGCATATTAAGGCAACTTTTTTTGTCGTTGGGGCAAACCCTTCCGAATATAAAGAATCTATGATGCGAAGAATCGTCCAAGAGGGGCACAGTTTGGGAAATCATAGTTATAGTCATCGATATAGCACCATTTACTCCAGCAAAGAGGCCTTTTGGCAGGATTTTATGAAGATGGAGGATTATCTTTTTGAGGTTACTGGAATCCGACCGATGTTAACACGGTTTCCCGGCGGGTCCCGTGGTAGTTACAGTAATCGCTCCATGGACGTGATGGAAGGGCTCCGTGGAGATATGGACCGATTGGGATATATCTATGTGGATTGGAATGTCCTTGGCGGAGATGTAAGCAGTGATGATCCTGATTTTTTTGTTTCTGAAGTGCTTCGCCAGGTTCAGGGGAAAACCAACGCTACAGTACTTTTTCATGATACTGCGGCAAATCGGGAAATTTTACAGGCCATTCCTCTGATCGTGGAAGAATTAAGGGCCCAGGGCTATCATTTTGCAGCCTTGGACCCCAAGGAATATTTCGTCCGGTATTAAGAAATCTCCCTCTGAATGATAGATAATACTTTCTCCTGTTCAATTGACATTGCAGGAAGCTTATAGAAGTATTTTAAATCTGAGCGTCAGTATGATAATTTTCCTTCAAATCCTGATAGAACTGAGCCCTGGAGGTCTTAATAAAGGGACCCAGCCAAAGCATTCCTATTCCAAGGGTCAAAAAAATCGCAAGCATGATTAGTAAAGCAAAACCAAATCCCATGGCAAAGAGTTTTCCCTTGGCGCCTTTCATCATCCGCCTGCTCAGGGTTATGCATTCCAGAGGCCCCAATTCCGGATGATCTGCCAAAATATAAAAGGTCTGTGAATAGGCAAGGGCTTTGATAATTCCCGGAATAATTAGAAGCATGGTCCATAGGAATATAAACAGACCCGATAAGAAATAGACTCCCAGGGCATTCCCAAAGTGATTGAACCCGGAAAAGGCATCATCGAAACTATGTTCTTCCTTTCTTATCAACTTTAAGAAGTATATTGAAAGACCTAAAAAAAGGGCCCCGTTAATCAATAGAGCTACTATGGCGAAGGAACTGGCAGCCCCCATGATTAACCCAATCACTAGGCTTACACCAATGGGCTGGCCCCATTTCCCCTTAAGACATGCCTTGGCCTCTGGTCTGATTTCCGAATTGCTGCGTAATCTCCGAGTATCCAATCCCATGATAATTCTCCTAATATTTAAATGTTATTAAGCTCTGATTTATAT
>JAQICO010000202.1 GCA_027858495.1 Spirochaetaceae bacterium | reverse complement strand
GATGTATCAATAATAGTAGCATCACCTAGATAACTAAGGCTTGCGTCTACATCCATAATAATAACATCATTGTTACCTTCTCCTGCAAAGGGCCACCTTTCATTATCAAATAGATTTTGAAAGGCCAGGTTGTTTTGGCCATCAGCTTCTATAACATCCACCAATGGTGGCCGATCATTGGTTCTATTAGCCACGGAATAACCAGTGATTAAGGAAAGTGAGGTAAACATAACAACCAAACCTGCAGCTACGCCCCAGGGAATCTGTTTTTTAAGGAATCTAGCTTCTCGAATATTCCCTTGGGTAATTTTTTTATATATTCTTTCTTCCACTGATGGATCAATGGGCGTTTCTATGGATTTTAATTTTTTCTGTTGAGATTGAATCTTTGCAACCCAGTTTTTACAGTTTTGACAATTATCCACATGTTTGCCGATAATACTGGAAGCCTCTCGGGGAAGTTCTCCATCCATCCATATTGAAAGTGTTAATTTATCAGGGCACATATATTTCATCCTCTCTGATTAACTCAGCAAGTCGTTTACGGGCTCTAAAAACCCTTACCTTAACATTTGACTCTGAAATCTTTAGAGATTTTCCAATTTCTTTGTAATTCATATCAGAATACTCCTTTAAGACTATTACTGTCTTTAGTTTCTCCGGTAGCTTGTCCAATGCTCTTTGTACAATTTCCTTGGTTTCAACGGCTAATACTTTCGTATCCTCCGGAGCCTTATTACCGATAGAAGGATCATTAAGAAATTTTTGGTATGCTTTCCTTTCACGCTCCTTCTTTTTCGCATAATTAAAAGCAAGGTTTTTCGCCACCCTAATCAGCCAATAACGAGCTTCAATCCCTTCAGGAACCGAACCAATTCTTTGATAATAACGCATCATAGAATCCTGACAAACATCTTCAGCAGATGCATCATCCCCAGTTATTCTACGGATAATTTTCACAAGGAGATTGATATTATCGTTGTAAACACCTCGGAAGATTTCTTCCTTGGATTCATTATCCATCTATTAAACCACATCCATTTTATATAGGTTACATTTACAAATCAGATTTTTTCCCATCTTGTTCCCTCGGGACTATCGACTAAGCGAATCCCCTGTTTTAATAGTTTATCACGAATCTCATCGGCTTGAGCAAAGTTTTTATTATTCCTTGCTTCATACCTTTCTTGGATTAGTTTTGTAATCTCATCATCCATTGGTAATGAATCTTCAACTTCTAAAGCTTCAATCGATCTTTCTAGGTCCAATCCAAGGATCTCATCCATTTTGAAGATTAAATAGACTTTTTCTCTGTTATCTAGGGATGGATATTTTAATATTCCGTAGATATCAGCCAAACATCTAGGCGTATTTAGATCCTGTGAGATATGATTTTCGAATTGTTCTAACCAAATTTTGCCTTCATCACTTAAACCAACATCGGAAGAATTGGTTACACCAAGGTTTTGTATTTTTCGAATTAAAGATTTCCGAGCCGATTTTGCAGCACCCATGGATTCCCATGAAAAAATTAATTGAGATCGGTAATGAGCTCCTAGAAGAAAATAGCGATAATCCAAGGGCTCATAACCCTCATCGATTAAAGATTGAAGTGTAAGGAAGTTTCCCTTGCTTTTACTCATTTTTCCTGATTTCATAATTATGAATTCATTATGCAGCCAATAATTGACCCATTTACATCCATTGGCGGCCTCGCTTTGGGCTATTTCATTGGTGTGATGAACTGGGATATGGTCTACCCCACCGCAATGTATATCGAAATGAGGTCCAAGATATTTCGTACTCATTGCACTACATTCAATATGCCAGCCTGGATAACCGACCCCCCAGGGAGAATCCCAGGTCATGGCCTGTTTTCCGAATTTACTTTCGGTAAACCAAAGCACAAAATCTCCTGGATTCTTTTTATTGTTATCAACCGCAACTCTAGCTCCATGTTTTAGGGCATCCATGTCAAGGTTCGCCATTTTCCCATAGTCTTTAAATTGGGATGTATCAAAATAAACATTGCCACCGGCTTGATAGGTAAACCCCTTATCTTCAAGAGTTTTAACCATGGAAATCATATCCTCGATGTGTTCGGTAGCCTTAGAGAAGCGGGAGGGTCTCTGAATATTTAGCCGATCAATATCATTATAAAAAGCTTTGGTAAAAAAAATAGCGATATCCCAAACGGACATTCCCTTTTCTCGGGCTGCCTTTATCATTTTATCTTCGCCATCATCACCATCACTAGTTAAGTGTCCCACATCGGTAATGTTGACCACGTGATTTACTTCGAATCCACCATATTTTAATGCACGAACCAGAACATCCTGGATAGTATAGGGTCTAAGATTCCCGATATGAGCATAGTTATATACAGTTGGCCCACAGCAGTAGATCCCCACTTTCCCCGGTTCTATGGGTTCAAAGGGCATTTCTTTTCTTCCGTCGCTATTAACAAATCGAAATTCCACTGCAGTCTCCTAATAAATGATTTGTAATAAATTAGAAGAAAGACAATGAAAAATCAATAGGAAAACCATTTTGAGGCACGGTCAACTTGACAATTTTTTTAATGGAACTATCATAGATGCTCAAATGTAATGTTGTTTTTTAAAATGAAAATATTTTTTAGCAACGAGAATAAACAGGAGATTATATGATGAAATACAGTTGGTTTTTAATGTTAATCTGTCTTGTAACCATACAGATTACAGCGGAAACATCCTATGACATTACCAGTAGGCCCCAAGTACCTACTTCCTCAGCTCAAGAATTTAGACAATGGGCTCTTGATAACACCGATCAGGAACTAAAATTCATCGATTGGCGCTATGATAGCGTTTTAGGCGAACAAGCACAAGGATCTTGGGCTGGCTTCCGCAATGATAGAGTATTACAGGCTTACCTTAGAACTCCCCGTGAATATTTCTGCCGTAGTTACAACAAAAACAGTGCCTATGCCCATAGCGCTTTACCTATTGGGTATGGACAAACCATTTCCGGTATTTATGCCGTCGGTAGAATGACTGACTGGTTAAACCCTTCCTCAGAAGATAAAGTACTTGAAATCGGGACTGGTTCCGGTTATCAAAGTGCCGTTTTAGCACAGTTATCAGAACATGTTTATACCATCGAAATTGTAGAAGAACTTGCCGAGGAATCCCACGGAATTTATGATTCATTAAAAGAGGATTATCCAGAACTGGGAAACATCACATATAAGATTGATGACGGATATTACGGATGGGAAGAATACGCTCCATTTGATAAAATCATTGTTACCTGCGGAATCGATCATATTCCACCTGCCCTATTAAGACAGTTGAAAACCGGCGGACAAATGCTCATTCCTGTGGGCCCCCCCAGTGGACAGACTATTTTAAGTGTTACCAAAGAAATTGATGAAGATGGCAATATGGTTCTAGATCGTGTAGACATTTACGGCGGTAGAATACCCCGTAGTATGACAACCTTCGTTCCTTTTACCGATAATCAAGGTGGAACACATTACCAGAATTGATAAATAATTTTTGGGAATAGTTATATTTATATTAATTCATTTTGTAAATGAAAAAATGCCCATTGTGATATAAAACATATATATTCAATGGGCATTTTTTATATAGAATTTTTAGCTCACTAAATCCGGTCTTAATTTTGCTGTTTCACCTAAATATTGGGGTTTTACTTTTTTCCTAAAAACAAATTGGCAATAAACCAAAACTCTGACTACTTTTCCCATAGATCCAATTACCTCTGGCTCTTGGGATACAAATAAGGGGACCGAGGAATATTTATTTGTACCTTTCCTTAAAGCTGCAGCTGGATTCATCTGTTGTAAATCCAAGGTCTGCGTGAATTCAATGGAAATAATATTTTTTATAGTAATAGGATTATTTTCCATTAAAGATTCCATTAGCCTTTGAACCCCACTTATCATTTCTTCAGGGCTATCATTATTCAAAGAAATCGCCCCTCTTATTGCTTGAGTAATCATGAACTATATCCTCCAGAAAGTACAATAATAATGGAACTCAAAAGAAAGGACAATATTGATAAAAAGATGATTAACCAAAGAAGTAATTTAAATGTAAAACTGAAATGCACATTCATTAAGATTAGATAAATTCTTGAAAGAAAGGTTGAAAATGTTAAGAGAATCGCCAATATCGATGTACTGCAAAGGAGATTTAAAATCATCCTTAAATTTGCATCGCTGAAATCCTGATAATTGCCAGCAATATATAGCATTAATAACACAAAACTTAATGAGAAAATAAAAAAACATAATCGATAAAATACTGAACTTAGCCAATACCAACGAGTTCCCTTTTGTTCCACAAATATAATTTTACCTGAGATAATCTAAATAGACAATCCTTTGCTCAGTAATTCTAATTTTAGCCCACACCTCAATCTGATCCACTGTGATTCTATGGGGGTCTTTTGCTCATTTTGCTCGAATCATGCCTCTGCTGTATTCCTTAAAGCATAAAAGCAATCATTTCATTCCACCCTGGGAACCGGAAATATCGGGTCAAAACAGCTATATCCTGAAAGATAGGAAAAAAGGATTCCGGTACGACTTTATCCAGAATGTTTCGTATCTGATTATCCGTTGGAATATGTTCTATTCCGTTGAAATTGCTCGATTTTTTATGATATTATTAAATTTTACTAGGAGGCTTCATGTCTAAGGCAGAATTATTACGAAATATAGGGATCATGGCACATATAGATGCAGGGAAAACAACAACCACTGAACGGATTCTTTTTTATAGCGGGAAAAGTCATAAAATTGGGGAAGTGGATGATGGAAGTGCAACCATGGACTGGATGGAACAGGAACAAAACCGAGGAATTACCATTGTCTCTGCAGCCACAACATGTGTTTGGAAGGAACACCAGATAAATATTATAGACACACCGGGACATGTGGACTTTACTGCAGAAGTAGAACGCTCCTTAAGAGTTCTAGATGGGGCTGTGGCAGTTTTCTGTGCTGTCGGTGGAGTTGAACCTCAATCCGAAACCGTATGGCATCAGGCTGACAAATATAAAGTCCCCAGACTTGCTTTTATCAATAAAATGGATAGGACTGGAGCTGATTTTTTTAATGTTTTACAAGATATCGAAAAAAAATTAGGAGCCAATCCCATTCCCTTGGCTATCCCCATGGGAGCAGAAAACGATTATCAAGGCAATATTGATTTAATCAACCTTAAAGCACTTTATTGGAACATTGACGATAAGGGTTTCACCTATCGCATAGAAGAAATCCCAGAACAATATAAAGAATTGGCAGAAAAATGGCATGACAGCCTCTTGGACAATGTTTCCCATTATTCCGATGAAATTACAGATCTCTATTTGGAGGGCAAAAAGGTCCCCGTAGATCTGTTAAATAAAGTCATTCATGACTCAACATTAAATGGCCATATTTTACCTGTCATGGTTGGTTCTTCGTTAAAAAATAAAGGAGTCCAGCCTCTTTTAGATGCCATCTTATTGTATTTACCAAACCCCAAAGAACTTCCACCGATAACATGCATCCACACCAAAAAGGAAAGTGAATATATCCTCGAAAGAGACGAGGATGGACCATTAAGCGCTCTGGTTTTTAAAATTCAACAGGATAGAGAAATGGGTTATCTTGCCTATGTTAGGGTATATTCTGGTGAAATAAAATCTGGTTCCTCGGTGATGAATGTCAATAAAAGAAAACGAGAAAGAGTAAATAGAATCCTACGAATGCATGCTAATCACCATGAACAAGTTAGCAGTCTTAAAGCCGGTGATATTGGTGTTATCATTGGCATGAAACTGGCTCAAACAGGTGATAGTATTGGCAGCGAAGGGTTGCCATTACTATTAGAAAATATGCATTTCCCAGAGCCAGTTATTTCTGTGGCAATTGAACCTAAAACCATGAGTGACCAGGATAAGCTCAGAAAAGTATTAGATAGTTTGCAAAGAGAAGATCCTACCTTTGATGTTACTGAAAACGAAGAAACAGGACAATTGGTAATTTCAGGTATGGGAGAGCTTCATTTAGATGTTCTTGTTACCAGAATAATAAAAGATTATAAAGTTGATGCTTCTGTGGGGAATCCCCAAGTCTCCTATAGAGAAAGCATAACAAAAGAAATAACACACAGTGAAATCTTCGATAAAACCATTGCTGGTAAGGATCATTTTGCAAAAGTTGAATTTAGAATTAAACCTTTAGAAAGAGGATCGGGCAATCAGTTTCATAGTTCTTTATCGAAAACAGAATTACCTATGGAATTACAAAATGCGATTGAACGCGGGGTTGAAAACGCCTTAAATTCCGGATGTTTAATGGGTTATGCCATGATAGATGTGGGTGTGGAACTTACAGCAGCTGTATATGATGAAATCAAAGCTTCTGAACTATCTTTTGAGGCTGTATCTTCTATAGCATTGGATAATGCAGTACAAAAGGCTGTTCCAGTATTATTAGAACCTGTTATGCATATTGATGTAAGTTGTCCTGCAGATTTTGTTGGAGATGTAATTAGTACTATAACTCAGAGGGGCGGCATGGTAAATTCCATGGAAAGTCGGCCAAGTATGGAAGTTGTTAAGGCACTTTCTCCTTTATCAAAAATGTTTGGGTACTCCACGGTCTTAAGAAGTCAAACTCAAGGGCGAGGTAGTTTTTCAATGGAGTTTAGTCATTTTGAAATAAAATTTAATTAATCCATAGCCAGGGTCAATGCATTAACCCTGGCTATGCCCAAGGATTTTAGAACTCTAGCGGCTTCCACTAATGTTGCACCACTTGTGCGAATATCATCAATTATTAGTACTTTTTCAGGTATATAAATTATTCTTTTTTTAACTTTAAACTGTCCCTGAATTTTATTCCATCTATCTTCCCTGTTTTTATGTTTCTGACCCTGGTATTTTTTTGAACTACGGTATAAAAGATCAACCCTTGGATTTTTCAAGTATTTATGAAGTCCTTTAAGCTGATCCCAACCTTGGTTATACATTTTCTTCCAATGGGGCGGTATTATTTGTAAATGCCAGTTAGGATAATATTTTAAGCAATATTCATTGATGATTTCCGCAAATAAAGTTTTTAGACTATGCAATTCTTCAAACTTATAAAGCTGTAATAACCGTTTCACAATACCACGATAATAAAATGCGCCCATGTATCCATCCAAGGGGATATTATTATCACAATTCAAGGTACAGCATTCTGTTAGAAAAATAGGATTACCGCATACCTTGCAAATGGCCGCATTTATACGCAATTTTTCCATTTCCAAAGTACACTTAAAACAGATAGGTTTATCTTGATGGGTAAATGTTTCCCTGCAAAGCATGCATTTCATATCATTATAATAGGAATTATATTAGATTATTCTTCAAGTAGACTTTTTTTCCAACGATCCAGTAAATTCAAGGCTTCTAGAGGTGTTGTTTTATCCAGTTTCAATCCCTTTAACTCGGATTTTATGAGATCTTCTTCTTCAAATAACGCGTACTGTTTTTTACGATCCATTGAAGGGACTCTCTCTGAAAAGGAAAACAGTTCTTCTTTCTTTCCTTCTAATTCTTTTAGTATAGCTCTAGCCCGTAGAATCACTTCTTCTGGTATACCGGCTAGGGATGCAACGTGTATTCCATAACTATTATTTGAGGGACGATCTATAACTCGCTTCAAAAAATATATATCATTACCATCCTCTTTTACATCCAAAGACAGGTTGGTACATTTAGGATGATCCAATTGGGTCAATTCATGATAATGCGTAGCAAAAAGAGTTTTTGCAAAGACACGATCCATTAAATATTCACTTATGGCCCAAGCGATGGATAAGCCATCTTCGGTACTTGTACCTCGACCGACTTCATCCATTATGATAAGACTTTTAGCTGTTGAATTTCTTAAAATGTTGGCTGTTTCATTCATTTCAACTAAAAAGGTTGATTCACCCCGGGTTAAATTATCCGAAGCGCCTACTCTGCAAAAGTTCTTATCGACAACCCCTATAACGGCTTCCTGTGCTGGGATATAAGACCCCACTTGAGCCATTAAAATCAATAATGCATTTTGCCTAAGATAAGTGGATTTACCAGCCATATTAGGACCGGTTATTAAAGAAAAATTTCTAGATCCATCATCGAACTTTGAATCATTAGGTACAAATTCACCGGGAGGTAGATGGGCTTCAACCACAGGATGTCTACCCATAATGATATCAATTTCTGGTTTATCATTAATGATAGGGGCATTATATCCCCGTAAAGTAGCCACATAGGCTAAAGATTGATATGTATCCAATTCAGCAAAAAATAAAGAAACAGCCTGTAGTTCTGCTAATTTGCCCTTAATAGAATCTCTTATTTCTAAAAAGAGATTCCGTTCTAATTCAATCATATTATCCGATGCTGTATTTAATTGAACCTCCATACCACCAAGTCTTTCAGTGGTAAATCGTTCACCATTTACCAAGGACTGCCTTCTTATGAAATGCGGTGGCACTGATTTAGCATTAATCTTAGAAACCTCGAAAAAATGTCCTAAGATTCGGTTATACTTTAATTTTAAATTACTAATTCCACTATTATCTTTTTCTTCTTCTAAATAGTTCTTCAGTACTTGTTTGCTGCTATTTTTTATTTCCCTTAGTTCATCTAAATCATTGTTATAGCCTTTTTTAATCAGCTTACCCTCGGATAATAAGATAGAAGGATCTTCTTTGATAGATTTTTCTAAAAGAGTTACAACCGGAGCTAATTCATGCTCAAGAATCTTTAAACTTGCCGGATCAAATATCATTCCTGTTTTATCATCAAGCATCTGGGGAATTTGCTCTAAAAGCTTTAATATTTCACTATATTGAAAAAGGCTGATTTTTAAGGATAATAAATCTTTGGCATGTGCTCTATCCATGGCAACCCTAGCCGCAAGACGTTCAATGTCGTAGAGTTCCTTCAATAAATCTCTAAGAGCCAAAAGTTTTCTTTGTTCTTTATATAAACAACTTACCCTTCGTTGACGTAGTGTAATTTCTTCAACTTTTTGTAATGGATGAAGAATCCAAGATCTCAATAGTCTGCCGCCCATGGAGGTGGAAGTCTCATCCAAAACTTCCAGTAAGGTGAAAGAGGTGTTTCCACTTTGTAGATTTTTGACTAATTCAAGGTTCTTCTGAGTAGCTTCATCCAAAGAAAGGTAGTCTTCATCACCATAACTTTTTAATGAACGAATATGGGGTAACATACTTTTTGAAGTGTCTTCTATGTAGGATAGTAGAACTCCAGGTGTTACCAACATTGGATCGTTTTCCTGAAAGCCGAAACCCTTAAGGTTTACCGTAGAAAATTGCTTATTTAATATGGAGATACTACTTCGTAAATCAAATCTCCAATCTTCCATTGGGGTTATTAAATAATCCCCCTGATGAATAAATTGGAAAATTGAATCTTCAAGAATTTTTTCTTGTACAAGCAATTCCCCAGGTGTTAAACGAAAAAGCTCCTTTTTAAGTTTATCAGGGATATGTTCATCACCAAGAGATGTAACATTGAATTGTCCAGTTGATAAATCAATATAAGAAAAGCTATAGTTTTTTTGATATACCGCAATGATCGCTAAATAGTTATTACTTTTTTTATCTAGGAAATTTTCATCAACAATAGTCCCCGGGGTTATGATTTCTACTACTTCTCTTTTGGCGATACCTTTACCCTTTTCGGGGAGTTCAGTTTGCTCGCAGATGGCAATTTTCTTACCGGCTTTTAATAATCTTCCAATATAATTTGTAGCAGCATGATAGGGAATTCCACACATACTGATTCCATTACGTTTGGTAAGAGTGAGATTCAATTCCCGGCTGACTTCCACAGCATCGGTCTTGAACATTTCGTAGAAATCACCCATTCTGAAAAAAAGAACAGCATCCTTATGCTGTTCTTTAATACTCATATATTGTTTCATCATGGGGGTGTTATCAGACATAATATATAACCCTAGCTGGACATCAAATAATTGATCACCTCTTGCGTTATATCCACATCAAAGGAATACCAAAGGATAGAAGGATCATCTTTTCTAAAAACCATGGAATATCCATTATTTTCTGCAACATATTTCATGGCATCTATAATTTCATCCACCACGGATAGTTCGGATTCCATACGATTTTTCATCTCTTCAAGTTGACTGCGTTTAACCTGGATAAAATCTACCAAGAGGTCTTTCTTAGATTCAACTTTATCCTCTAGATCCAGTACCAGATGCTCATCACCATTTCTACGGGCATCCAAAAGTTGACTTTGCAAATCTTTTATTTCCTGGTCCATATCAGAGATTTCTTGTTTAATGTCATCTTCGAACTCAGTTATTTGCCTTACATATTGAGATTCCCGATAATAGATAGATAATATTTGATTATAATCCACCACTGCAACTTTAATTATCTGATCAGACCAAATGAATGCCGTAAGAAAAAATAGGCTTAATAAAAATTTTAGTTTCATATAATATCTCCTAATAAAGGTCAATTTCAAAGGCGAGAACTAAATCAAGGCCTAAGTCTTTAAATTCTATATCATTAGGCTCAGGTTCCCAGTCTATTTGATTTTCTTCATCAAAACGGAATTTTTTAACAAGATATATTCCAATGGGAAATGCAGGATTTGCAAATCTTATCCCTGCTCCTGTGGAAAACCTGAAATCCATCAACTGTACACCCTCATAAAAATCATCTTCAGTCCAAAATCCAACCATATCTAGAAATGTATCAACTGTTAAAACATTAGAAACAATGGGGAAACGGATAGTCATAGATGAATCCCAAAGTGCCTTTCCACCATTCACACTGGCCCAGCCACGTCCGAAAAACATTCCATCAATACGATAACCCAAATCACTATAATCGATCAAATGGTCTTTCCATGGTTTCTCAAATAATACAGAATAAGCTGAGCTTATATCCAATACGGCAGCATGACGTCTATCATCTTCATTTATACTATAGGTAAATAGTTTTTGATAGAAGGAGATACGTGAGACAGATTTCATATATTCTTTAATGGACATATCTAAAATACCACCTACGGTTAACGATTGGCTAATAACATAACCCTTGGTGGGATCGTATACCAAATTTCTATCATCCCAGGTTAACTTTGTAGAGAAATTATCATAATATTGCCAAGTTTGCTGGTTCTCAATTAGGCTACTTGAATAGGGTCTATAGATATTTTGATCATAATCAATATATTGAAGCCCACTTCTTACATTACCGGAGATACCAATACGTTTAACCCATGGAAAATGCCAGGTATACCCTGTACTAAATCCGCCTGAGATACTATGTGATTGATAACTCATATAATGACTGCTTGGAATGGTATTATTAGATGCCTCATAATCCGCCCACGAGTTATATGGGTCTGGAATTCCATTACCGTCAACATCCTGGGCTATGTATCCCTTATCGGCATAATTATAACTTAAATCGAATCCACCGGCCCAACGCCGTCCGAAAAGCCAAGGCTCATTATATTGAACAGACACACTTCCTGTATCAAGAGAGATAGTACCCTGCACGGATATATCTTTTCCAGTACCTAAAAAGTTTTTATCTCCCCATTTAACTTGACCGGAAATTGGAAATCCAGCGCCACCATTGAAGGATATACCCATCATAATATCTGCGGTTCTAGCTTCTACAACCGAAATATCTAAATCCATTAATAAGTCCTCACTACCCTGATATGGCATAGGATTAATGGTATCAAAATATCCAGTATTATATAAATTCATAATGGCTTCTTGAAGCTTAGCTTTACTAAATACATCGCCAACTTCAATGGGTAATTCTCTTCTTATAATATATTCTCTTGTTTTAATATTACCTGAAACGGTTATCGATTCTATATGGGCCCTTTCTC
>JAQICO010000156.1 GCA_027858495.1 Spirochaetaceae bacterium | reverse complement strand
CCAATATTTCCGTAGTGAAACCGCCCAAAGTCTGGAAGAAAAGCTCCAGGCCCAGGGAATCAACTATCCCCAGGATCTTACATCGCTGCAGCCCCTGATTATAGAGACCATGAAAAAACAATCCCCGGTATTCCAAAAACGCAGTCTGGCCGTGTGCCTTACTTTAGCCATGTCCGACGGCCTGGTGGATCAGCAGGAAATGAACCTGTTGAATCATCTATGCGGTGAACTTGGACTTTCCATGCACGAGGTGGATCTTTTCAGAGAGAAAAAATTGAAGGAAGTGGACGAGTCGGGGGATTATATGGATTTGGAAGATCTATCCCCCCAGGAGAGACAGGTGAAAATAGATCTGATACCCCGCAATGCAGCCCTGGCATTGATCACCCTGGCGGCCTTTGCCGATGATGACCCCTCGGAAAATGAAATTGCCCTGACCAGGGAATACTTTAATGGAGCCGATGCCGATTCCCTGATGGATCAATGCGAAAAAGCCGGCGTGGTCTTTCCTGAAGATCTTCCGAGAATCAAAGATTCCATCATCAAATCTCTAAAAACCCTCAGTAGGCAGGATCAGCTTAAATACCTTACCCTGCTCTATAAAACCGCCATGGCGGATGGAAGGCTGGATCCTCGGGAAGAAGTACTGATCGAGGAGTTTTCCCTGGAATTTACCATTGGACTGGAAGAGATGAAACGTTGCAGCCCCAATTTAGAAAGCCTGTTCAGGAGGTAGGTATGGCCGTAAAAGAAGGAAAGTGGAGATGCCCCTCCTGCGATGCAGTGAACCTGGGCCGGGAGATGAAATGCTCCAGCTGCGGAATGACCCGCGGCGAAGACGTGAAATTTTTTGTTGAGGTGGATGCCCAGACCGTGGAGGATCAAAACCTGCTGAACCGGGCTCAAGGCGGTGCCGACTGGCACTGTGATTTCTGCGGAACCGATAACAGGGCCGACGAAACAGTATGTAGCCAATGCGCTGCTCCGGCTACTGGTATGCAACGGCGTAAGCAGCAGACCATGGATGCAAATGGCCAGGCAGTATCATCGGCCCCGCCTCCCCCTCCCGCCACGGCGGCAAAAAAGAATCCCCTGGGGATCATTCTAATCATCCTTGGAGTTGTGGTAGCCCTTGGATTGGTATTCCTGCTAACCCGGGGCAAGGAAGATGTGCTGCGTCTGGACGGCGGAGAATGGAGCAGAACCATCGGGGTGGAAGAACAACAATGGGTACGCCATGAAGCCTGGAGAGACGAAGTTCCCTCCCGAGGAAGAGTACTGAGAACCTGGGAAGAACAGCGGTCCACCGAAAGGATCCAGGTGGGAACAGAGCAGGTGAAAACCGGAACCAAGGACCTGGGCAATGGCTTTTTTGAAGACGTCTACGAGGAACGGCCCATCTATGAAGAACAACCGGTCTACGATTTACGTACGGAATACGAGATTCAAGAGTGGATTCAAATCCGAGAGCTACGGGCTTCGGGGGACTTAAACGATCCCCCCCAATGGCCGGATGCGGCTCTGCGTTCCCTGGAGCGAGAGGGTAATAGAAGTGAATCGGCTGTGCTGTATTTTCTTTCCACCGACCCGGAAAAGCAGGGGGAACTTTTCTCCTTTGACCTTTTGCCCGAGGAGATGTCTAACTTTAAATTAAACACAGACTATAAGGCTATGGTTTCGGGGAATCGGATACGGAAATTTGTGGAAGATGAGTAGCGGGGGCGGATAGACAGGATTAACAGGATGGGGAGTAGTTGACAGGATAGACAGGATGGGAGAGGGAGTGATTTAGGTCAGATCGGCCGGTTTTGTGTGACTTTGGTTTATTACTGAAGATCTGTCTATGATGACTTCGTTATTAGATGATTTTTTGTAACCACTCAGCTATCAAATAAGGCTTTCTAAGATTTTTTTTAAGAATAATTATAAAAGTGCTTTTATAATTTTCAAATTAAGGTTATAAAATTATAGATGGAACTTGGTAAGCTACAGAAAATATCAATAACTCGAGAGCAGATTAGAGAGGTTTATGATCAAGGTCCTGAAGCGGTTGAGACTTTGGTTTTTTCTCTTGTGGACACCATCAATAAGTTGATTGATAAAGTTGACGCTCAGGACGTGCGAATTAAAAACCTTGAAGATCAGATTAAAAAGAATAGTCGCAACAGTAGCAAACCCGTACTGACAATTTAATATGCGAAAGATAAATATTATTAAAACGGAAGCATCTTTGTGGTGCTTCTTGCAATTTAGTACCGACTCTGACATCGCCTAAGCGGGTTTTTCTACATATCAGTTGATGATAACTGATGAGATCTTGTTTTTCATTAACCTCAGGACAAACCTATCCTGTAATTAATGACGAAAATTTTCCATATTAAATTAACTAGCTCTATAATAATGATTGTACAACCCAAAGAGTATCGGTATCTTCTTAATCTTGCCAGAAATGTCAGGAGCTCTTCCTTCTGAGATGGCATTAATCCCTTGATGCGGACGGTATGTATTATAATATTCCATGATATGATTTTAGGATATTCTTTAGTTGTATCTCAGAGAAGATAATAAACCAATCCAGACACTCTTGTCTGACAGATCTGACAAACCTTTCAGCATGTGCATTAAGATTTGGTGAGTATGGAGTAGTGGCTACGCCATTGATTTCATATTCATTATACGGGAAATGTTTCAACTCCCCATAGTTATCATGGATCAAATAAGAGTTTGGATACTGCTCTTCAAAATAGGATAATTGATTTCTGAGGAATCTGATATTTGGATTCCTGGTAATATTGTAATGGATAATCTTCCGACTCTTAAGTTCAATTAGGAAGAAGACGTAAAATCTCTTGAACCCAAAGATATCTACTGTAAAGAAGTCGCAGGCAAATAGGGATTCCCAGTGAGATTTAAGAAATCTGTTCCATGAGTAATTTGGTTTTATCTCTCCTGATTTCCGGTAATCCTAAATAATCTTTCTGAAGACTAATCAGTATTGACCTAAACCCCAGGAGCCGAGATGGGTTATGAGAGTAAAGGCAGGTACATCAAAAAGGAAGTTCCTTTATTTTTTAATGTACCTGCCTTTTACTCAATGACCTAGTTATTTCGGCTCCTAATTTTTTGTCCGCATAATAGAGCAGGAGAGAGACATACTCGGATATCGCATAAGCACCGGGATTTAGGTTTATTGCGCGGTTGATGCGCAGCATTAATTGCGTAATAAACCGCGAAACACCGACTACCGGATCCACCCTTCCCAGCTGTCAATTTATTTATCAACTAAGCGGCTAATCATTGGTAATAATTGGGGAATAGTTGATTTTATTGTAACCCAGACTATTTCAGAATCAGCGGTAAATTGCTGGCTTAACACCATGGAATATTGAATATCTTTTAAGTAATCCTGATATTCCATAATCAAAGATACATCACTTCTTGAAGTATTTTTTTTCCAAGATGAGGTTTTAAAGAAGATTTTAAGACTAGATCAACCGTTGTTCCCAATTCTTTTGACAACTGATCTTCTATAGTAATCAACTTTAAATAATCAAGTTTTGTAGGTCTGACAATATCGATTAAAATATCCACATCACTTTGAGAGGTTTCTTCACCTTTTAAATATGAGCCAAAAATTCCTATTTGAGAAATACCAGATGCATCAAGTTGAGATTTCATTTTTAATAATGTAGCTTTTATCTTATTTAGGTCAGTCATTATTACTCCACCATTATTTTATGTCATCCATAGAGATTTGTGAAGTTCTTTTCTTTTGGGAAAATCTGAAATGTCCGACAGCTCTAAATCTAGCGCGATAGACAGAATCCTCTAGTTTCAGGGACTAGTGCGGGTAACTGCGTGGAGGTTCGAGTCCTCTTCCGGGCAAGAAATAATAATAAAGATCAGCTGAAAGCTGGTCTTTTTTAGTTATAAAACGATAGAAGAGGACTCGAACCTCCGGAATGAGCGCCGAGCGCATAGCGAGGATTAGCCAGCAGGGATGCTGGCGGCAGCGAATGCAGGCGGGGTGGAAGGAAGCAGCACGACGCTGCTGACTAGAACCTTCGAGTCCTCTTCCGGGCAATGGGGTTATTTCTATACTATCTAAAGAATTAACCCTTTTTTATTTCTTCATTTCGGGGCTTGTCTACATTCTAAATCTAGGAAAAAGACGGTGTGTATACAGTTATGTAGACACTAACCGTGAAGGATTCTTATGAGATTTAGAGAACCATTCTGTTTATACAAAAGGAATATCTCAAAAAATCGTTGCTCGTCCCGTAGTTTTATTCCATCGGGAGGATTTCAAGCGCTGCTTTGCTTCTATAGTGTTAACCTATAAGGAGGGGTCACCCCCTTCACTCGGCTTCAGAACCGGACGTGAGACTTTGACCTCCTCATCAGTTAATGACGAAACTTTTCCACATTCAAATCATGGGGATATCTGCGACGACGACAATTCTTCCCCGGTTAATATAAAAACTTGCTCTATTCCAAACCTGTCCCATCATCGGAACTGAATGTGGCAAGAGGATTAAACCGCACGTTCACTACACGAACGCAGGATTCGATTGTGTGTTCATCTGACGAACTGCACGTTCATCTGACGAACGCTGGCGTTCACCTGGTGAACCGATAAATATAGATAAAGAT
>JAQICO010000041.1 GCA_027858495.1 Spirochaetaceae bacterium | reverse complement strand
ATCAATGTATTTGATGGCAACCCGGCTTGCTGACTTGTTTTTACAAGTATTTGAAGGCTCTCTGTTACGGCCCCTTGGCATTGCAAAGGCATGAAGGATCCCACCATATTTTCTTCTATGATAAAGTTTTTTGCATCATCTATTAGATACATATTTACAAATGCACTATATGAAGCAATTTGCCCAGTTAGTTTCTCAATATCTTTCCATTGTCTTTCTGCAGTGGGAAAGGCAATGGAAAGAATAATGGGCCTCCAGTTTCTAGTTCCTTGGACAATGGACTTCAATTTAACCAGGGAATAACTAATTACAGAATATAGAACACCCCACCATACCCCTTCTAAATTTCCATTGGTCTTGTATTTCTGAATCAAACGGAACAATAGAAATTGAGATAAGAATACAGCTATTCCTATCTTCCAATTGAATAAGCAAATGGCAAAAAATCAAGCCAAAAAACCGTAAAATGAAATGGACCAATGGTTTTTAAATGTTGGTCTAAATGATGGATTGTTACTAATGCGTTCTAAAAAAGCAGCACCATTGACCCATCCATAAACCACCAAAAATAATATACCCACCACGGTGGCCGCAAAGTTAATATCGCCCATCCAGATTATTAATAATCCAAAGAAAAAAGATACAACTATGGCAAAACGAGGTTCATCACCCCCCGATTTGAAATCCATCTGTAAAAAGGATAAGTATCCGGGTAATATATTATCCCTGGCAAGAAACTGAGCGGTCCTAGGACCTGTCATAAAAACACTTAAAGCAGAAGAGCCGGTTGCAAAGACCACGCCTGCAAGAATCATTAACCCCAATATTTTTTGAGGAAAAGGAGACGTTAATCCAAATAACTCCGTTAAAATAACCCCTTTGGCTGTGCCATCAGAATAACCTTGAATTAGCAAAGAGGGATCAATTTTTCCATACACCAAGGTGGCGGCAAAATATATTACCATGGTAAAACCAATTGCGGCGAAGGTGCCTTTGACAATACTTTTTCTCGGATCCTTTAAATCCCCACTCATACCTATGCCTGTACTAATCCCAGTAACTGCTGGGAAAAATTGGGTAAATGCCAAGAAAAATAATGGTATGGTAATATTTCTATTGCCCCTCCAGTTCCAATCCTTTAAAAAAACCTGAGAGTCTTCAAATCTGAGATTATTAAAGAGTGGCGCAATGAAGATGGAAAGAACACTAAAAATTAAAACCACCATAATAAAAGATTGTATTTTTAGAGTAAAATCGGCTCCCGCTATTACAATGATAAAAAACACAATTAAAAAGATAGTGGATAATAGTTGCTTTTGCAAAAGGATCGAACCGGGTTCTATGGAAGAAAAAAGTGGAATAAACTGCAGGTGAGGTGCTATGACCCCGTGAAGGACCTCAGTAAATCCCACCGTATAAAAACCGATTGAAGCAGCCTGAGCGAAATAGAGCATAATGCCAATGGAGCCACCCATTGCTTTGCCTAAGGATAATTTTGAAAGAGCGTAAAGACCGCCACCTTCAATGTTATTTATATTTGTCGCGCAATCAGATAAAGAAAATGAGGTAGAAATGGTTACCGTGTGAGCCAAAAAAACCAACGGCAGCATGATGAGCAAACCAACATCTGCAACCAATAAAGGCATTAATAAAAATAAAACGGTACCCAAAATTGCTTCGGTAGAAGGAATGAATACACCTTTAAACGCCCCAAATTTTTTTGCCATAGTCTTTTAAGGTTTCTCCTCTACCCACTTTTTTGCCATTTCATTAAACTTTTTATAATGGAATAAACGGTCTACGTCCAATGGGCCAGAAAGAGCTTTGGAGACTACTTCAATGCCCGACTCCTCTAAAACTGCCACTGCATTTAATCCACCTCCTACAATCATACCACAACGATTATGAGATATGGGTATATCCATTAAAGATTGTCCGGGATAACCAAGTTCTAAAATCCCCGATAGTCCTAAAACCTTAAGACGTTGAATAATCTCTACAACTTCTTCTCTACTTGAAGCTGTAACCTCTCTATAACTTGCACCCATAATCCCGTTTTTATCCTCGACAATATAACTACAGGTTGTCATTTTTGCTTTAATGAAGATTTCTAGAGGATCTAAACTTGTTCCTTCGTAACTGATCAATGCAGTAAAGCGTTCGGGTTTTGCATTACTTATTTCCAAAAGTCCACCGTACAGTGATACCACGGGAATTCCTAAAGAAAGCATTATTCCATTTATACTGATAGAACAGACCGTGGCCAGGCCAACATATCCTTGGGGAATACGGGTTTGCCCTACCCTTTCTCCTGGTGCTAATAGGGCTAACTTCTCACCCATAGATAACCCGGTGTTTATAAAAGCGGTCATTAACTTTGCAGCCTTTTTCAGTTGATCGATTTCGATAAGACTTATATTAACTAAAACTGTCCCCTTAGCCTTTTTTAAATCGAAACTCATCTTATAAGTCATTTCATCGATTTTTGACGATAAAAAACCTATTTTATCGTAGACATGAGATCTGGATAGTTCAATATGCCCCTTCGGGGTAATGTATCTTCCTTTTTTATCTTTATAGGCGGTAAAGCCCCTCTTATCTAAATTCTGAAGATGAAATCTAACGGTCCTTTCACTAATATCCACTCCTCTTTCATGGAGTATTTCCTCTATTCGACAACTTGGCAACGGGCCATTATGTTCCTTAAGTATCTGCAAAATTAAAAGGCGCTTTTTTTCTACAATTTCAGACATGGCATTATCCTAATACCAGTTACCGGGATAGTAAAGACTAAGGGATTTTAATTTTATCAAAACATTCTGATTTACAGGGGATTATTCATACAAGTAGGCCATTTTATTTATTCTATGGTTATGTTCCAGCAGAGCGGAAGATTGGGTGATTTGATCTATATTGCCCAAGGACGGTAGGGACCTTACTTCCGGGGCCTTTATAGATTGCTTAATTTTACCGGCAATTTCAGACCCGAAAACGACCCGGTAAGGCCTGCCGTAATAATCCCTGGCTTCGGTATCTAGAGGATCAATAATCCCAAGCCTGTTAAACCTTTTCAGGACTACCCGGTAGGCCTTAACCAGGAAGGATTCTCTTTTTTGCCATTTCTTTGCATGATTGATTTTTTCTAAAATGGGATAAAGATCTGAAGCGCAACTAAGTTTTGAAAAGGCGGTGCCCAACCATTTACTATAGGGGGCGTATTCTTTCTCCATATGAAAACACAGATACATCAGGTGCTGAACCAAGCGCCCGGCCACCAGGGAGGAACCTAATTCATCGCCCTCCTGGCCGCAGCGGCCTAAAAAAGCCTCCTCCTGACCTATTAAAGACCACTGCTGGGCCATTATATATCTCCAGATATCCTCAGGGTAATAATGCAGCTGATCTATGGTTATTTGCAGGGATAATCCGTCCTGCCAGATCTTTCCGGATCTAAGGGTTAATAAACGCTGTTGAGGAAAGAGAAGCCATTGGGTTGGATTTATGGAAGCTTCGGGTGACCAGTTTAAATGCCAACCTAAAAACTCCTCCCAATTCTGTATTAACACAAGATGATTTACCGGACCCTCTTTCCAGGGTTCCATCCAGCGGATACCATCGGGGCCAGCAGTGGAGAAATGGGTGGAATAGCCCATAAACTGCGGGGGTAATTTATCACAGAGTTTATCATGGATGGACGTTCCAAGATTTACCATATCCTTCTTAGATAAAAAGATGGATAATCGAGGACCCCATTGATGGTCCATAGAAATTACCGTGTCACATCTTAAAACATCGGAGCCGTAATCCACCAATCCTGCGGAATAGCTGAGATGGGGAAAGGATTGCTCCAGGATGGGCTTAACCGCCTGGATAAAGTACTTTTTAGATAATTCTAATCCGGGTATAAACTTCGCTTTCATAGATGTACTATAATAGGCAAAATAATATTGAGCTATGAAAAAAATGCAATCTAAGTGTTTTTTCCATGGCATATTCCCAAACCATAGAGTTTAATAAATTAATTCTATAAGGATATAAGAAATCCTATTGACCCAAATAGGCACTCTAGGTATAATCCCCGCAGTTGATATATTACGGGATATAGCCTAGTGGCTAAGGCGCCTGCTTTGGGAGCAGGAGATCGCAAGTTCGAGTCTTGCTATCCCGATACCTTTTGCGCCCATAGCTCAGCTGGATAGAGCAACGGCCTTCTAAGCCGTAGGTCAGAGGTTCGAATCCTCTTGGGCGTATAATTTCACTTATCTTTCAATGGAAGTTAGGTGATCAGTAAATCCTTTTCAGGGAAATAT
>JAQICO010000061.1 GCA_027858495.1 Spirochaetaceae bacterium | reverse complement strand
TTTATTATTTCTCTAGAGAAATCTGAATCATAGACTACGGCATCAAGATCCACAGGATGGTTGAGGATTATTAATAATTCACCATAAATATGAAAGAATCTGTCTTTCTTTAATCCCTTAACCGCTAAATCAATATCGGAAAAAGGATGTTGGCTTTGCTCAGCTATCGAACCAAAGAGGAAAATATCACTGCATCCTTCCGAAATGAGATAAGTATAGGCTTTTAAAACATCTTCCCGATATTCTTCTGGTACATCAACATTCATACTAATATAATATTTTTATATTTCTATTATGGCAAGTGAATTATACTCTTTTTAAAATACCCCCCGGTGGAATACGCTTCGCGTAGCCGCTTTGCGGCAATTCCACCGGGTTAATAGTTAAAAGCCCGGACAGCACGAACCTGTTTACCGCCCTTCTTACTGTAGTCGTTCTGATCTCCATCGTAGAAGTACTGCCTCCAGGCGGTGCTAGATTGGTCCTCCGAAGAACTCCAGTAACCGTCGACGCCAAAACCGCCAACCAGTGTTCTCTGTTGATATAGAAGATTTAACTCATCCTTGGAAGGCAGAAACCAGACGTCATAGCCGTTCAATACTAGATCATAACACAGCTTGGCCGCATAGTTACTTAAGCCGTCATAGGGTTCGTTCGCTCCATAAGTAGCCACTATGGCTGCTGTATTTGCCTCTCCTGTACCAATAGCCGTAGAGGTGCCCCCAACCGTTGTCCCGTAGCCTCCCCATTCATAAGATCCAAGATCGCTCTCGGCTGCGATCAATCCGTCAAAGGGGTATTCGTTGTTTTCATCTATAAAAAATATCACTCCCCCCTGATAGCTGTCTCCAATTTCAGGGACAACAACAACAACAACAACAATGTCGCTCCAAAGAGATACATGGCCGTCGCCGTCTATAGCCCGGACGCGCCACCAACGCTGATCACCGTTAGCCAGGGTTTCGGTGAGTTCATGGCTATTGGTACTGCAGTCTATGGCCGTGGAACTTTCTACCCCGGCTTCACTGTCGGCTATCTGGATCTCGTAATGGTCCGCACCAACAACATCATCCCAGCTGAACTCAGGGGTGGTGTCCGTGGTACTGCCTCCGTCGACAGGGGACATTCCGGTAATACTACCCCAAGAGATTTGTACTTCCTGGATAGAGCTCCACAGGGCGGATTCACCGTCACTATTCACCGCTCGGACCCGCCAGTAGTGACTGGCGTTATTTGCCAAAGAGCTTGCGGGTGTAAAACTGGCAGTACTGGTGGTTGCTGCGGTTGCAGATGATACACCAGCCTCGCTATCGGCTATCTGGATCTCGTAATGGTCCGCACCAACAACTGCATCCCAGCTGAACTCTGGGGTGGTGTCAGTGGTACTGCCTCCGTCGGCGGGAGTCAGGGAGGTAAAGGGTGCAGTAGCAAGATTTAGTTCTGATATGGTAATCCATTCACCCCAAAAACCATCGGCCTTGGCGGCCCGGGCCCGCCAGTACCAGTCTCCCTCGCCTAATTCGGCCACAGGAATCTGTGGAGTATGGTTGCTAAACACTTCATCGTAGACCGGGTTAGTAAAGTCTGTACTTCCGGAAATCTGAAACTGATACTCCGCCGCCCCGACACAGGGAGTCACCCCAAGAGGAAAGTTGAAAAAGAATACTCCGGGGACCTCAATGGCTTGGATGGCGTTTATATTATCAACCGTTTCATAACCCTGGTAGCTATCGGCTTTGGGATCCAATGGACTGTCCAGATCCAATTCACAGGCCAGTGATAAAAAAATCAGTAATGTTATTAGTTTAGTTAAGTGAGCCTCTTTCAAAACTCTGACAGAAAGTAATTTTATTAATGGATAGAAAGCTCAATCTTTTATATGATTAGTTTACCACAAAAAATCCAAAAAAAGAGAGCTTCTATCCATGAAAAGCATAACAGAAATCCTTGGCGGTTCCCAGATTCTATTGGATATTTCTTACGATATCCAAGATGTTTTTGAAGATTACCTGACCGATACACACCGTCTATACTTAGCCATGCTGCGTATAATTGAATCAGCTTTACCGTTGTTGGAAGAAAATCGATCCAGCACAGGACGGAAGCCCTATGCATTAAATTCCTTTATACGGGCATTTCTCGCTAAATCCTTTTTCAAGTTGACTACCAACAAAGACCTTATTCTCCAACTGAAATCAGATTCCTCTTTACGGAAAATTTGCGGTTTTTCCGTAGTTCCCAGCGAAGCTACCTTTTCAAGGCGTTTTGAAATAATTTCCAATTGTCATCTTATGGAACAGGTGATAAATAGAAATGCTGAAGAGTATCTTAGGAATCATATAATTGGGCATATCTCACGAGATTCTATGTCTATTACGGCCCGGGAAAAGCCGATTAACAGAAAAAAAGACGTTAAAGCGCCTGACAAGGCCAAGCGGAAGCGAGGTCGTCCTAAAAAAGGAGAGGTTCGCCCTCCAAAAGAAGATAGTCGTCTAACAAGACAATTAAGTCAGAAACCGGGTAAATCCATTAAAGAACTGGACAGAAACTGCGCCTGGGGAGGAAAGAAAAACAGTAAGGGCAAAACACATTATTGGCCTGGCTATAAGCTGCATCTCGATGTGAATGAGTTTGGACTTCCTGTGACAGCTGTCGTAACGGGAGCCAATGTGCATGATTCTCAGGTAGCCATTCCCATGGAGAAAATGACCGAACGTAAAGTCACCCATTTATACTCCCTTATGGATGCCGCTTATGATGCTCCTCAGATCCGATTTTACATTCAAAGCAAAGGCCGTGTTGATCTAATTGATTTTAACAAAAGAAAGACGAAAGAACTGAGAATTATGTCTGATCATGAGAAGCAGAGATACAAAATACGTTCCACAGTGGAGAGAGCAAACTCCCATCTCAGGGACTGGTTCATTCCAGATAAGATATATGTGAAGGGCTATAAGAAAGTGAATTGTACCCTTATGACAGCCGTTGTATGTCTGAGCGCAGTGAAAATATTACAGTATTTTCATTATCCTGCCACGGAAAACGCTGCATAATCAGATTTATCAGTACTACAGAATCTCATTTTTCACATATACGGGAGAGCTATGCCTAAATATCAAGAGAAATGA
Source organism: Spirochaetaceae bacterium (assembly GCA_027858495.1). Classification (GTDB taxonomy): domain Bacteria; phylum Spirochaetota; class Spirochaetia; order DSM-2461; family DSM-2461; genus JAQICO01. The sequence goes on along the minus strand of JAQICO010000061.1, from coordinate 2,056 downwards.
AGGCAAAATCACCATTTATGAGAAGGCTATCGTAAATCAGGACTCCTACCTCCAATTCCTTCGTCCGTGGGTAGGGGGGATAGTATTTGGTATTGAGTTTTGAAAGAGGCTCAAGTATTTCATATAATTCCCCTTACATCTGGCTCAGCTGCATATTCAGCTGGGCAATAGTGGCTTTCGTACCGGCGATTTCATCCCGCAGTTCCGAAATCTTTTCTTCTTCCCAGTATCGCTGATTTTCCAGTGAACCTGTGCCCTGAGTCAGAGCCATTAAACTAAAGACACCAGCTGCACCGGCGCTGCCTATACTAATATTCGCCCAGAGTTGAGCCTGTTCCCGGGCGTCTACCGTAGCGCTGGTACTATCTGCGTTGTTATAGGCATCCACCTGCTGGGACATTAAAAAATAGCTAACCCCTGTAAAGGCGGCCGAGGCAATGGCGCTGCCCAAAAAGATGTTCCGCCGGGTTTTTCTGCTGCGAATTTGCTGGGGGATACGTTCAGTTCGGGCCATGGTTCGGGTCAATTCAATTTCCAGTTCCGATAGCTTGGTTTCCATTTCGCTAAGCTGACTTTGATAATCCAAAGTTTTTAGTTGAGACATAACTTCATTGGCCTGAGAGATCAATGCGGTAAAACCTGCTGCAGTTATTTCATCGTTAATATTAGTTATCTCTTCTATGGTGCTACTCTCGGGATTCTGTTGAATCTCCTCTAATTTATTTTGGTAATAGACTTCTGAAAATGATAATGGGGGGTTGAAATCTACTACTTCACCCTGATTAAAGACCAAAGTATCTTCATAGATCTGAAAGCCCTCACCCTCCACAAGAATATTGTAACGGCCTGCCCAAATTCGAATTTTGTTATGAGAGTTCTGGCCTTCGAAACGGTAATTACCCTGGTTTCCCTGCAAGGAGAGCACTGCCCCCTGGGGAAGGGAAAACTCCAACTCTCCATAGGCCTTGAACAATGGCTCCACCACGGTACTTTCATCTTCCAATATTTCAATCTCCCCTTCCCAGGCAAGACCATCCCCTTCCAGGGTCAGCATATGGCCTCCAGCGGGAAGATTACGATATAGACCGGTTTCATCGTAGGCCAGACTGCTGCCATCCAATTGAATTTCAAATACTCCAGCATCGCTTTTAATATATAGATTTCCAAAGGTTTCCTTTAGCTCCAAGGTAAGCTCAGACATTCCCCGTTGAACGTCCACTTCCTGCCGGGCATAGAGATTGTCCTTGCGAGCCTCCACCACAATAGAGCCTATGGGCACCCGCTGAAACAGGTCTGGGCTTTCCCCCTTGGGCACGCCGTTTATATAAACCATGGCTCCGGCAGGATCGGTGGAAACAAAAACCTCACCGAACTCCCGGGCTATCTGGGCATCTCCCCCGGAGCTGTAGGTCAAACCGGCAAGCTTAAAGGCAAGCAGTCCCGCCTGTTCGGATAAGCCGTCGATGGAGGAAGCGCTGACAGTTTCAGCCCGGATATTTCGGCCTAGTTCCACATCTATAATCTTGGCGTTGATATGGTAACTGCCTCCTAACCGGGAGACCTCTCCCAGAATGATCTGTTCCGCCGCCAGCAATTTACCAAACTCCACGGCACAGCTCTCATCGGTACAACCCGTTAAGTTGTAGGACTGGGCGGCCAGAATTTGTTCCACCTGGTTTTGCTCGATCACCAAAAAGCTCTGGGTCTGCACCAGGGCGGTTTCGAACATACTGGTGATAATTGCTGCGTCACTCTCCGAAACGCTTTGAGCCTTAAAGGGCATCACCGCCGTCATGGGTTGGGTTTGAGCTGCCAGCATAATAGCTGACAAAAAAAAGAAGAGGAGATATTTGGACGTCATGGGGCCTCCATAAAAGTTATATGTATTATGAATATTCATTCATCGCAGATTCTGTTCATTTGTCAATAAAATATAGTTAGCAATAACCGTTTTTAAAATATTCTCTTATATGCAATTAGCAAAGCTATCCGTTCACTCCGCGACAAAGCCCGACCGCTAATCTCCTCTCCCCTCCCCATCCGCGGCTATTCTCCC
>JAQICO010000135.1 GCA_027858495.1 Spirochaetaceae bacterium | reverse complement strand
CTGAGAAAAATACATACCCAGTTGGAATATTTTGACTAATTGCCATATTCAAATACAGTATATTCCAAACTGTTCCTAAAAAAATTGATCTATTTAACCAATGAGACTGAAGATAGTTTCCCTTTAACAGAGCTTGCTTAACAGCCTTTTCCCATGAAATATTACAACCTTGATAAATAATTATATATAGAGGAAATTCCTTTGAAGATAAAATGGACTTAACATTTCCTTCATAATTGATGTTCCCTACACACCATAAAGAAACCCCTTGACTATGTTGAGAAAATTCCTTTTTTGATATTCCCTTTAACTGAAATGATGCGTCCGAAGTATCATTATTTACTAATCTATAGAAATAAGCATTACTCCAATTGATTTTGCAAGAATCACCTTTGTGTTGTAACCATGCCTGGTTATTTAAATCAAAAGAGAAAAGTTGACCATAAAATAGATTCTTGGAATTATCTTCCATTTTTATATATTTTGTTAATCTTTTTTGTCGACCCATTTCCAATATCAACAAAACCGTTGGCAATATTAGATAAAATAAAACGGATCCTGCTAAAGCTTGTAAAAATAAATTCATACAGATAAACTAAAGGCCATTCCCGTAGAGGCAGTATGTCCTGAAAAAACGGGAGAAGTTTTTTTTATAGCCTGATGCAGTTGCTTGGAATAATCTTCTATCATGGCGTCCAAAGTGTCATTGGACAATCCTTCTTTGGGGGGCGTTACAAGACTTTGCCGTTGTTCTTTTATGCCCTGCAGGCTATTTATTATATTATTTAAGACCCGAAGCTTAGTAACGGGCACTGCCCTTTGTCTATTATATGCTGGGATTCCTCTAACATATTTATATTGGGCATAGGGGGAAATATTTGGTGCTACAGGAACATTAATTTTATGGCCCTGGGATGTTCCCAACAACCGAGATGCATTAACTGACCCGGATGCTATTCTCATATCCATTTATTTACCCTCCAATATTAATTATCGGAGAATAAATAAAGTCTTATTAGCCTAAATTATGACCTATTCCTGTGTTTTTCAGAATCTGATTTACATTGAATACATAAAACTGCATAGGGAATTGCTTCAATCCTGTTTTTTGAGATCATAGATCCGCATTTTGCACAAACACCATAGGAACCATTTTTTAACCTTGATATGGCAGATTCAACTTTTTGTAAACGTAACATATCCTGATGGCCTAATGCTTCAAGAGTTCTGCAGTCTATATCGTTAGAAGCAACATCACCCAAATCAGTAACACCCATATCCTCTACTGCGGCTTTGAAATCTTCGCTTTCGGCAACAAGATTATGCAAAATTCCCTGTTTAATTTCCTTTAATTTATCAAACATTTCATCAACAAAGATTCCTTCCATCCATGTATCCTCACAGTTCATTTTATTTTGGCACAAAATGAACGATTATTTGAAAAATGTCAAGGAGTTGACAAGATATAATCTTTTACCTATTATTTTTCTGATTTACATCAATTAAGGAGTTTTTTTTGTCTAAGGAAGAAGCCATTGAAGTTGAAGGTGTTGTGAAAGAGTCCCTTCCCAACACAATGTTTAGAGTTGAGTTAAAAAACGGACACCTCATCCTAGCTCATATCTCAGGAAAAATGAGGAAGCATTATATTCGTATAGTTCCAGGTGATAAGGTTAAGGTGGCTCTTTCTCCCTACGATCTAACACGTGGAAGAATTATTTATCGGGAGCGATAACCGGGGAAAACCAACTAGCTCCCCATCCCCCCTCGTTTTTCCGGGCTTCGCCATAACAGGCGACCCTGGCGTCGGACGATAGTATATTCATCACCATGGGTTTCAAAACAGCATTGCCCTCTGAATGCTTACCTTTACCATGGATGATAAGACTTCGTCTAATTTTTTTTTTGTAGCAGAGTTTTATAAAATCCAAAACTTCTCTTTTAGCATCTGTGGATTTTAATCCATGGATGTCTAGAGTTATTTCTGCTTCCAGTTTTTCCAAACTTTTATGACCTAAGCCAGATTTTGGTTTAACAATAATGTCGGCTTTCCTTTTTTCTTGCACAACTTCCTTTTTAGGCGGATAAGTATCTAGCCAGTGCTGCATCATAGATTTATTTCCCATGGGCTAGTCCTTGTAAGGGTTTTACTTCAGATCTGGACACCCACCCTTCTAAACCGTAACCTGTCTTAATAAAATAATAATCATCAAGCTCTTTTATTACTTCGAGACTAGACCCTTGAGGAAGAGTAATCCATTGTCTAGAAAGATTGCCTGATATTTTTTTCATAGAAGCTTCTGCTTCAATAACTACTAATTGTTTCACCGAATGATCTACCATTAGATAAAGGCTGCTGCCTAAACTAAGAAAAAATAGACCTAACATTCCACATAATAATAAAAGACTCTTTGTACTGTTTTTCATTAAATGATAGATAAAAAATAGCGTTAACAAAATAGAAGATAAAAATAAGGTGATCAAGAAGGGCAACTGATTAATAAATAATCCACCTTGGAATTGATCATTTAATCCCATAATCTGGTCCATCTGCGCTAAAGCGTTTACCATCCTGGAATCACCACTACGAATATTTAAAGCATTACGGAGTTCATATTGAGCCATACCCCTTTGATCTGTCTTCCAGTATAGCAGGCCTAAATTATAATGGTAAAAGCTATTGAATTTCATCGGTTCATATAAATCTTTGTACACATCTAATGCTGCGTTATAATCTTTGTTCTTCCAATAATCATCGGCATTTCTAAGTACAGATAGATGATTTTGAGGTGCTGTAAAAGAACTGATAATTATTATTAGAAAAATGAAAGGTCCAATCTTAATTTTTTTTAATAGAGAAATGATAATAATTAAAATAAAGAATGGCAATAATAATAGATAGATCCAAGGATTTTGAAGATAAAACCAATCTAAATGTCGGGAGACCTTTTCTGGAGCAATCAAGGAGAAATCATCATTTTGAATAATCTCCGGTTGCTTAATTACATGAATATTGATGGATTGAGCCTCCAGAATATCTACTTTCTGCATCTCTGAATTCCAATAGGGATAATCTTCAAAATCGATTAACCGATTTCCAGCTTCTAAACTTCTGAGTTTGTAAACAAATTGACGACTACCTTGATACCCTGAATCAGCATCGGGTTGATAAAGGTTTTCTTCATGACGACTTATGATTTCCCAGCCATCCAAGATAGGATCTATCATCAACAAATTGGGAAGATTTCCTCTACCCTGTAAAACTATCCTTAATTCCAAGGTTTCTCCAACACGAAGTTCATCTTTATCAAACTGCAATGATCTACTAAAGACACCCACTGCTCCTGTGTTTTTAACTTCTTCGGGTAATGGAATAACATTTATTTCCAACGCTGGAATTTCTCTCTTTAAAGATTGTACCTGAACCTCACCTGTGGGAATTTTTAAAGCCCCTACCTCCAAAGCACTGAAAGTCCAACTTTCCACGGGATAACGGAAAACTCTTAGATTTGGACCTAAATCCAGTGGTACAATATCTCCGGCCAAGGAGACTCGATTCATTAACGCTCCAGGGGGTGGAGAAAGATTGATCGACTCTGCAAAAATTATATTATCTGTATATCTTGCTTCCAACATAAGAGTAACCACCTCACCTTGAAATACTTGAGAAGGTGGTTCTCTCCATTGAAGGGTAAGGGGATATGCATTATTGTATTCATCCCATTGGAAAGCCATAAATGTGAGCGGCTCTAAATTACTGGTATAACCCTCTCGAAGAATGGGGATGGATGGAATAAAGAAAATTCCAGGTTCCGAGGAACGAATTTGACATCGGAATATTGCAAAGCTTTGATATTCACTTCTTCCTTCAGTGATGGTTTCTTTTTGATAGCTACCAATATATGATGAAATTATGGAAATATTTTCTGGGACTTGGGGAATTACAAGTTCAAGGTCAGATGAATAGGGAATTTCCGTTTCTATTGCAATAGCCAGGTTTCTTCCAACCACAGATCGATAAAGGATTTCCTGATCCTGTTGAGACCATAATGAAGCTATAAATATAAAGAAATATACAACTACCAATCCTGGCTGGTGGGCCCTATATCTTCCGAAGAATTTTGCCATTGATAGGTCTCCTTATTTTCAATATAAAAAAGCAGTCGCTCGGTGTCATCCATCAACCCCTGTTCTTCTCTCTGAGGGGATGGTTTTGGAGTTGTTCCGTCTCCCATTTTAGCCAAACTCAATTCCAGGTTTATTTTACTATGTAAATCACCAGGTTTAAGTAACAAAGCTTGCTTGAACTGCATATAAGCCATGGGATAATCCCCCAGATCGTAATAAAGGACACCTCTGTTAAAGTTCAATCTAAACTGAAGCTCCTTTGATTCATAATCATCGGCCAATGACCAATCATTAAGAGCGGATTCCCTTTCTCCAAGAGAGTAATATACATTGGCTTTGTTGTAATAAATTAGAGGATCCTGGGCGGAGATTTGCTTTAAAGCCTTTAAATAATCCAGCTCTGCGTGTTGGAATTGTCCTTGCCTTGAAAGATAATTGCCCTTAAATACAAAAAAAGATGGTCCGATTTGCTTGCAGGATATAAACAGAAGAAACAAAAGGGGAATTAATCTTTTCGCCATGACATTCTCCCTATTAATTGATGAAGGAACAACAGCAGGATAGCCGGTAATAAAAACACCCGATATTTCATGGGCCTGTAATAGCGTATACCTAAATACGGTTCAGTTAATTCTTTTAAATACTGCTGTAGCTCAGAAAGGCTGCCCGATTCTTCAAAGATAAAACATCTGCCATCAGAAACACGGGCCATTTCTTGTAAAAGCTCATGATTTGGTCTGCTTAATACCTGACGATTCTGAGCATCCTTTAAAGTGGATCCATCGTTGAGATAAATGGGCGATGCATCATTCCCACCCAAAGCCATAATAACTAGGGTTATATCATCATTCATAATACTGCGAGCTGCATCAGTACCGCTTCCCTGCAATTCCTCCCCATCTGTTATTAATAGAATCACTTTGTTTCTATCCTGATCATTCTTTAAAGACTCCATAGCTTTATATATGGCAATCTCCATGTTTGATCCTGGAGAACTAAGCCACTGGGGTTCAATGATAGAGATATAACGCTGAAGAACCACCAAATCCTCAGTTAAGGGAAGAGCAACCATTGAATTCCCTTTAAAGGGTATAAAACTATACCGAACATTATCAAGATTATTCAGTAAAGAAAGAAGATTTTCTTTCCCTTGATTTAGCCGTGACCCCTGTTGTTCTTCAATGAGCATACTGTAGGATAAATCCATTACTATTGCCATATCCAAACCTTGGCTATCGCTACTTTTAGGCTCTCTTCCCCAATGTAAATCTAATAACGCCACCACCAAAAGAACAAAAAAGAAAATGAAAGCTAATGTTCTTATAAAATTCAATAATGAGAAGTACTGTAATGCTTTGGATTGTTCAGGATATCCCAGCTGTTTAAGGGCCCTATTACTTTGGAACATGGCCCAAAGAGAAAGCACAATAATAACAGGAAGCGCAAGCAAATAGACCCAACTTTCCGGATGGGCTGCAATCATAAAACCTCCCGGAAAAGGATTTTCCTAATAAAAAAGGCCAGAAGAACCATGTAAAGCCCCGCAGAAATAAACGTTCTATGCAATGGTTGTTTTTCCACTTTCAACCGAGTTAAACGCTGACTAATCTCTTGATTATCGATATTCCGAAAGATGGTTGACAAAGTGCCATTACTTATGGCCCTATAGTACTTCCCCCCTGTTTCTTGAGCAATCGTTTTTAATAGTCCTTCATCAAATTGACTGTTTAGCCTACCAGAAATTATTTTACCGCTCTCTGGATCAACAAACTCCAGTGCGGTTTCCCCACTGGTACCGATACCGATAGTATAAATAGAAATACCCAGTTGTCGGGCCATAGAAATAGCAGTGGTTGGCTGTATTTCCCCTGCATTATTTTCTCCATCGGTCAATAGCAGGATAATTTTACGGCTGGCAGTTGAAGAAGATAAATGCAAGATACCCAGAGAAAGCCCCATACCGATGGCAGTACCTTGATCCATGGAACTGATACCTAGCTGTTTAAGCTGATTCAGAAATAATTGATAATCCACCGTGGGAGGAACTAATAGTTCTGCCTCAGAGCCAAAACTTACTAATCCAAAGGAGTCGTTATCTCGGGAATTGACAAAGGGAAAAATCATATTTTTTGCACTTTCCAGACGATTTTCAACACCAAAATCTAAAGCCGCCATACTTGGGGAGTGATCTAAAACCACCATAATATCCATTCCCCTATTGGCAAATTCTTCTCGGCGCAATAATTTATTTGGTCCCGCCAGAGCGAGGATAAGCAGAAAAAGCCCTCCCCAGAGTATAAGACGCTCTATGACCAATAGAATATCCAACCATAAAATAGATAGATAATCACCCCTCTCGCCCCAGGGCATAAATGAAAAAGAAATCCCCCCCCCACTATGTCTGGACTTATATCTTACAAACCAGATGATAGGAAATAAAAGCATTAAAAGAAGATATTGTGGGCTGTCAAAGGTAAGCATTTTTTTCGTCCTCTTCCCAATGCTGAGCAACTTCCTGAAGAAATAAAAGATTTTTTTCCATTTCATCCAGAGGAGAATCCTCTCCAGCATATTTTACCATGTCTGCTATTTTTAAAATATCAATTATTTTTTTCCATTGAGTTCTATCGATTCCGTTAATTTTTTTTCTAACCATATCTCTGGTGGTACAAGAATTATAATCAACCTGAGTTCTATCGGTTAGATAACTTCGCAACCCCACCGATAGCCTAGTATAAAAAGAACGGGCATCCTTTAGGACTTCATGCTGCTGAAGTTGTACCATAAGACGAGAGAATCGACGAAAGGGTGCTTTACGCTTAAATAGCGCAACCATGGCTTTAATTTTCCTATAGGCATATCCCAATAAATAAAATAGCAGGAAGGGGACAAGGACCAAAGCTATAAGCAGCATAATCAATAATAAATGTGATCCGGGGAGCTGTATGGGATCTCGTAACCCTTTGATCTCACTCAGCCCCTCCTGCTCGGATACTGAGGATGTAAAGATACTAATTCCTTGAAGCTCATAACCTCCGATATCGAAGGAAGGTAAAGTTCTTGTCCCTGGATAAAAAGATCGAAATTTGATACTTACAAAAAGTTTGTTATTCTGTTGATTTACTTGGATATTTTCAATGTTAATCCAATCTTGCTTAGGGATTTCCCCCTGGGGTTTTAATTCTAAGGATTCCTCTAACTTATAAACCAGTTCAAGTTTAACAAGATCTCCAACATAATACTCAGGGGGAATAAATGTTTCTCTTTCCAGAGTCCACTGAGCAAAGAGAGGCACCATGGAAATAAAAAGATATAATATGAAATTTATCTTCATTTTCGTCGCCTCTTTCTGTTTTGTAGATAGGCGATAAGTTGGTCTGCAGGATCAGCCTCTAATTTTATCTGTAGAGTATCCACCCCTAAGGATCGGCAGCTATTAAGCCAACTATGATATTCCATATTCCAATATTGAGAATAGGCCTTTTTCTGACCTTTCAATAATCCCAAATAATTAACTTTATCATTCTGCTCTGAATCGATAATACGGGTTAAACCGATTGCAGGTAGTTCTCTATCTAAAATATGGGTTAATCGTAGGGCTATAACATCATGCTTTCTAGATAGAAGAGATAACTCTTTTTTATAATTGGTTCCTCTAAAATCAGAAATAATGAAACATATTCCACGGCGTTTCATTGTTTCCGATGCAGTTCTAAGAGCCAAAGCTAAATTACTGCCCTTGCCCTGGGGTTCCCATTCAAGAACCTCAGCTAATTGTCTCATAACAAAACGCTTACCCTTTTTGGGGCTGATACAGGATTCTATCCTATCAGAAAAAAGAAGAGATCCCACCCTATCATTATTCAAAAGTGCTGCATGGGCAATTAAGGCAAAAAGAGTTCCTGCACATTCTCTCTTTTGTTCACCCACAGGACCAGTAAAGGAAGATTGAGATACATCGATTATCACCTGTAGCAACATTTCCCGTTCTTCACGAAAGGTTTTTGTATAGGGTTCGCCCATTCGAGAAGAGACATTCCAGTCTATAAACCTGGTATCATCGCCAGGAAGATAATCTCGAACCTCATCGAATTCCAAGCCCGGTCCCTTGAATACAGACTTATAATTCCCCCCCAAGATGGTCTCAGCTAACCGCCGAGACAGCAGGTATATTTTTCGTATTTTTTGACTTAAAACCTGCTTATCCATGGATTAAGGAACAACCACATGAGAGAGTATCATATCGATAATATCATCGGCGAAAAGGCCCTCGGCTTCAGCTTCATACGAAAGGACAATTCTATGGCGTAATACTCTATGAGCAACATCTTTAACATCCTCTGGCAAGACATAGGCTCTTCCCTGTAATAAGGCTTCAACACGACAGCACTGTAGCAAGGCAATGGATGCTCTTGGGGATGCACCAAAGTCAATAAAACGTACAAAGGGTTGTTTTCGTTTATCTCTAAGACGGGTTGCCGTAACTAAAGATACAATATATTTCTGAATTCTTTCATCAACATTTATATCCTTGGCGGTCTGTCTTAAAACATTGAGATTCTGAGCATGAAGCAGTTTTCTAACTTGTTGGGTATCCTTCGAATCATGTCTACGTATAATCTCTAATTCTTCATCGGGTTGTGGGTAATCTACCAGAATCTTGACCAGAAAACGGTCTAACTGTGCCTCAGGTAGTTGATAGGTGCCCTCTTGTTCTATGGGGTTTTGTGTAGCCAAAACAAAAAAAGGATCGGGTAAAATATGACTTTTATCACCCAGAGTAACTTGACGTTCTGCCATGGCTTCTAATAATGCACTCTGGACCTTGGCTGGAGCTCGGTTTATTTCATCAGCCAGAATGATATTTGAAAAGACAGGCCCTTTTCTAACAACAAATTCTCCGGTTTGTGGCCGGTATATCATGGTTCCGGTAAGGTCGGCTGGTAATAAATCAGGGGTAAACTGTATTCGTTGGAAATCTACATTGATTACTTCGGAGAGAGTACTAACGGCAAGAGTTTTTGCCAGGCCGGGAACTCCTTCCACCAGAACATGCCCCTGTACTATTAAAGCCATGAGCAAACTATCCATCAGATGATTTTGGCCAACCACCTTCTTCGCTGTTTCTTGTCGAATCCTTCGAATAAATTCGTTGGCTTCTAATACACGTTTTTTTAAGTCTTCGTTGATCACTTTTTTATCCCGTTCCCCGGG
>JAQICO010000417.1 GCA_027858495.1 Spirochaetaceae bacterium | reverse complement strand
ACGTAATAATCTATACTGAAATAATTTAGATTGAATGTTCTACCGCAATAGCAACATTGATACCGTTGTTGTTTTTCTCCATTTTTAAGATGATCAAATCCTTTCTTCCAAAAGTGCATACCTACTTTTATCTTTTTATGATATTTGCAATCTGGATTTGGGCAATAGGGAATATCCATTGATTCCTCCTTGCCCTTATATACTCTGTTCTGGGGGGTGATCCTTCAGGAAGGTAAATATATGATTTTTCTATGTCAGGTTATGGGAACATTAAGGATTGATTAAATGTAACCAATACAGCAAAATGGTGATGATGAAAACTTGGTCATTAGAGTCTGTAAAATCTCCACATTGGCAATACAAAGAATCCGCAGTTATTGTATTTATTGTACAGGGAGAACGTATATTATTAATCCATAAAAAAACAGGTCTTGGAAAGGGGTTGATAAATGGCCCTGGAGGGCGGATTGAACCTGGAGAAAGTCCAGAAGAAGCAGCGGTGAGAGAAGTTCAGGAAGAATTACTCATATCCATAAATAATCCGATACACCTTGGATTGCTGCATTTTCAATTTACCGATGGATATAGTTTAAAAGGCCATGTATATAAAACTGATAATTACCAAGGAATCGCTCAGGAAACCAGAGAAGCAAAACCTCTTTGGGTAGATATTGATAATATACCCTACGACAAGATGTGGCAGGATGATAAGCTTTGGATGCCATTATTGTTAAACGACACCCACTTTAAGGGGTATTTTATTTTTGATAATGAAAGGATGGTTGAACACTGTCTTTATGAAGATTAATGGGAGAAATATTTTATGAAATGGGACCAAAAAATCAGTCAGGAAATTTTCCAGGCAAAATACATGCTTCATCAGGAGAAAACTCCGGAAGAATTATTCCGTAATGTGGCAAAAGAAATATCTAAATTAGAAAAGAATAATGAGCATTGGGAAGAGACTTTTTACAACGCCATGGCCGCAGGACTTTTTATTCCAGCTGGGCGAATCCTGGCCAATGCAAGACCAGATAGCCCCATGAAAAATTATAATAATTGTTTTACCATCGATATTGATGATTCCATGGAGGATATCTACGATTCTCTTAAGGAGGATGCACTTATTAGTAAAATGGGAGGTGGCGTAGGTTTTGACGCATCTAAACTTCGTCCCAAGGGAGAAGTTTTATCAGGTGGGGGAGAATCCTCCGGGGTGATTTCATTTTTACGTATTTTTGATCAATCCGCCAAGACTATAATGACAGGCGGTCATAGACGTTCAGCTCATATTGCTCTGCTAGATATAAGCCATCCTGATATTGAAGAATTTATTACGGTAAAACAGGGTGATAAAAACAAAGAACTTACCCAATTCAATATTTCAGTTAAGATTACCGATACCTTCATAGATGCAGTAGAAAAAGATGCTCCCTGGGATTTGAAATTCCACGGGAAAGTTTTCAAAACACTACCGGCGCGAAGTTTATACGATCTGCTTGCGGAAAATGCCTTTATTCATAACGAACCGGGTATTTTCAACAGCGATAAAGTAGAGCGATACAATAATGGTTATTGGGCCTTTAATATGGATAGGGTTAATCCCTGTGGTGAGCTGGTAATGCCCTCTTACTCTCTTTGCTGCTTAGCTGCTATCAATTTAAGCAAATTAATTAAGAATCCCTTTTCTGATAACTGCCAATTTGACTTTGCAACTTTACGGGATTTGGCCTCTTTGGGCGTTCGATTCTTGGATAACGTGTTAGATGTCACCGATTATCCTTTGGAAAAGATTGAAACATTTTCAAAAAAATGGCGCAGAATCGGTTTGGGATTTACCGGATTGGGTAACGCTCTTGCAATGTTAAAGCTTCCCTATGGCTCAAAGGAATCCATAACCATGGCAGGTGAGATTGCCAAGGCATTACGAGATGCATCCTACGATGCTTCATCAAGTATTGCTGTAGAAAAGGGTTCCTTTCCCGATTTCGACAGTGATAAATTCCTTCAAGCTGAATTTGTAAAAGGACTTGATAAGAACACTATAGAAAAAATCAAGAAACAGGGAATGAGAAATATTCAATTAAACACAGTGGCTCCGACAGGAACCATTTCACTGTCGGTTGGACAAAACTGTTCTTCGGGAATAGAACCCAGTTTTGCTTTGCAGTACGATAGAAAAATCAGAACGGGAATAGAAGACGAGACTCGCAAAGAACGGGTATACGATTATGCATGGTTAAAATATTGTAGAATTAATCCCCAGGTGACCATGGAAAATAAACCTGAATACTTTGTCACCACTGTTGATATTGAACCCTATCGATCCATAGATATGCAAGCTGAGGTGCAAAAATATATAGATCACAGTATTTCAAAAACCCTTAATTTACCGCCTGGGACCAGTTTTGAAGATTATAAAGATCTATTCCTTTATGCCTATCAAAAAGGACTCAAGGGTTTTACCACCTTTAATCCCCAGGGAAGTATGAAGGGAATACTGGAATATAATGACAATACTGAAAAACAAAGAATTGTTCGTAAAGTGGGGCCACAAAGACCTGATGGATTACCGGGAGATTTAAAACGCATATCCCTTCGTGGGGAAAACTATATTATTTTGACGGGGAAATTTGAGGGCAGTCTCTATGAAATATTTTGTATAGATGAACCAGAAGAAGGTTTACCCATTAAAGATGAATTGTCCGGATATATCATTAAAGAGAGTAAAAGTAAATATTCCTTTTATGACGAGGATAAAAACTTGAGGATTTTAGAAGATTTTACCAGAATATACGATTCTCCCGATGCCTCTTTAGCAAGATTTATCTCCATGGCATTACGACATGGAACACCCCTTCAGTTTATCATCGATCAATTGAATAAGGACAGTCACTTTTTGGGATTCGAAAGGGCAGTGGCAAGAGTCTTAAAAGGATATATTCAAAACGGAGAAGAGGTGATTACCGGAGAGAAAAACTGCGGTGAATGTTCTGGTAAATTAATATTTAATGATGGCTGTGTTGTTTGTCAGGATTGTGGTTGGAGTAAATGTACTTAGGAGGTGATAAATGGAAGATACTATTTTTGATAAAATATTACGTAATGAAATCCCCAGTGAAAAAGTCTATGAGGATGATGATGTATTAGCCTTTAAGGATATAAACCCAAAGGCTCCTGTTCATGTACTGGTTATACCTAAAAGAAAGAGACAACGATTTTCTGAGTACAGGAATGTGGAAAGTGATGAAGCAGGAATTTTTATGAAAAAAATAAGTTCCGTAGCTCATTCTCTTGGTTTAGATGAATCTGGCTATAGAGTGATATTTAATTGTGGTCCCCATGGCGGACAAGAGGTAGAATATATTCATGCCCATATTCTTGGAGGAAAAAAATTAATCTGGTCCGCTGGCTGATACTATTTTCCACAACCTGTCTCTATAGTCAAAATATGGTGGATTTGATTAATGATTATCGCCTGGATCAGGGTTTAAACGCATTATTCATCGAAGCCCCCCTTAACGAAACAGCTCGATTATATGCAAGAAAACTATTGAAAGAACAATCATTACATCATCGTGATGCCCAGGGACACGGTCCAATAGACCGGTATCGAGAGCAGGGGGGGACCGCTTTACGAGTAGGGGAAATCCTCGGCACCCAGCAGACTGAAGGAAGCAATGCCCATATGTTTCAGCTTTGGTTGGAAAGCCCCACACATAAAGGACAGTTAGATAACACCCAATGGAGTTGTATGGGCTATTCTAAAATTCAGAATGAAATTGCCCAAGTTCAAGTGGTTATGTTCTCCAATTCATTGATTTTGAATATACTTCAAGGAGATCAACTGGTTTTCCTTCCAGAAACATCCATTTTCATGAAAGTTCAAGGGCAAAATGAGTTGTTTGAAATAGATGGAGACCAATATATCCTATCCCATTCCATAGATAAATTTATGCTGATAGAATTTTTAGATATCAAGCATATAAGAAGAAATAGAATCATTATATCTCCAGAAATTAACTGAAAGGTAAAAATATAAAACATCAGGGATTTACAAAAAATTGTAAATTTGCGATATTTCTGTATGGAAAACAGAAGCATTTTTAAAAATATCTCCCCCCTGGATCACAGGTACTATCAGTCCAATAGAGAGCTCTTTGATAAGCTTGCTCTTTATATCAGCGAAGAAGCCGGAATCAGCTATTGTACACGTGCAGAAATTGCACTTCTAAAAACTCACATAGAAATGCAGGAGCAGGGGAATTCCGAGCTTATGCAATCTCTTGAGGGTTTGGAAAAAAAGGTAGATCCTGAATTGGTTTACCAGGAAGAAGAAAAAACACAACACAACATTAGGGCTCTGGTCAACGTAATCAATAGTTTGGTCAGCGATAAATTAAAACCCTATGTCCATATGGGAGCCACTTCGGTGGACATTCTAGATACGGCAAACTCTATGAAAATGAGAGATGTCACTCGTAGGGTAATCCTACCTATTCTATTGGAACTTCAAGATCATTTAATCCGCCTATCAAAGGATAATGCAGCGGTGCCTCAGGTTGGAAGAACCCATGGACAGCATGCTGTTCCAATTACCTTGGGTTATACCTTTGCGGAATACCTTTCAAGATTAGGTCAGTCCATCCAAGAAATTGATCGTTTGAGCAAGGATCAACGAGGAAAACTGGCTGGAGCTGTAGGCGGATATAATGCCACCAGCATGATCAGTTCTGACCCCTTTAAAATGGAAGAGATTTACCTTGATTACCTTGAATTAAAACCCTCAGAATATTCCACTCAAATGGTGGAGCCTGAATACCTTCTTAGGCTTTTACTTGAATACAACACCGCCTTTGGGATTATCGCCAACCTTGCTGATGATTTAAGGCATCTACAAAGAAGTGAGATAGATGAAGTCAGAGAGTATTTCTCTGCTACTCAGGTAGGCTCATCCACCATGCCTCAAAAGAGAAACCCCTGGAATTGTGAACATGTAAAAAGTCTCTGGAAGGCCTTCGCTCCAAGGGTTATGACTTTTTATATGGATCAAATTTCAGAACATCAAAGAGATCTGTCCAATTCGGCTTCTGCGAGGTTCCAGGCTGATTACATTGCAGGATTTGCAGCTGCCGTAAATAGAATGAATAAAATTTTAAAAGGGCTTACGGTAAACGAATCAAAACTGATGGAGAATCTCCTGGTCCAAGGTGATATGGTGTTAGCAGAACCTACCTATATCCTTATAGCCATGGCGGGTGTAAATGAAGGCCATGAAACCGTACGAAAAGCCACATTAAAATGTAATGAAACCGGTGAGAAACTCTATGAAGTATTGCAAAAAGATTCCCCCGAACTTTGGGGCAAAATTAAAGAACAATTAAAAAAGGTCACTGGAATGGATGCTCAGGAGTTTTATGATAAACCAGAACTATACAGAGGGAAGACCGTTGAAAAAACCCTATTGCTCGTAGAACGGTATAAAGAAGTATCCAAAAATATCAGGGAGGGATTAAATGCAAATCGTTGAAAAACACAGCTACGATGATGTTCTGCTTGTACCGGGGTATTCAGAAATAATGCCCGGTGATGTATCTGTTAAAACTCGCTTGGCCGGTGATATTTACCTCAATGCACCAATATTGTCAGCTGCCATGGATACCGTAACGGAAGATTCCATGGCCATTGCTCTTGCATTGGATGGTGGATCTGGTGTTATCCATCGCAATCTAAGCCCAGAGGATCAGGCATTACAGGTAAGCCATGTAAAGCGTTATCTCAACTGGGTTATTGAAGATCCTATCACTGTTAATCATGATCAGAAAGTAGCCGATGTTCGTAGAATTATGCGAGAAGAAGGGGTCACTGGACTTCCCGTATTAGATGGAACTAAATTGGTGGGACTAATAACAAATAGAGATATGCGTTTTTGCAAAAAGGATGAACAATCGGTCAGTGAAGTGATGACCACCGATCTTATCTTGGAAAAAGGTACACCCACTCCCGAAACTGCAGCTCAAAAGTTCTATGAATATCGTATTGAGAAATTACCCGTAGTAGACAAAGATGGTCATTTAACCGGTTTAATTACCGTAACCGACATGGAGAAAAAGGCAAAATTTCCAAATGCCGCCACCGATGCTCATGGCCGTCTAATCGTCGGGGCTGCGGTTTCTCCCAATGACTGGGAAACTCGTGTGCCTTTGTTGATAAAAAGCAAATGTGATTTTGTCGTATTAGATACGGCCCACGGTTTAAGTAAAAATGTGATTGATGCAGTCAGGGCTATTAAGAAAAAATACCCTATTCTGGTGGTCGGAGGAAATGTGGCCGACGGTGATGGAGCTCAAAGATTGATCGACGCAGGTGCAGATGCCATCAAGGTTGGAGTTGGCCCTGGTTCTATTTGTACTACCCGTATTGTCGCTGGAATTGGCATTCCACAATTTTCCGCTGTTTTAGATGCCGCTAAAGTGGCAAAAAAAGCAGGTATTCCTGTTATCGCCGATGGCGGTATAAAATATTCAGGAGATATTGTCAAAGCAATTGGAGCGGGTGCAAATACGGTGATGATAGGAAATCTTTTTGCCGGTTTAAAAGAAGCTCCAGGTCAGGAAATAATTTATGAAGGTCGAATCTTTAAGAGTTATCGCGGAATGGGCTCCGTTGGAGCAATCAAAGATGGATCTGGAGATCGATACAATATGAAATCCGGTGATCAGCCAGTACCTGAAGGAATTGAAGGGCGTGTACCTTATAAAGGTGAGTTATCTCCCTATTTAAATCAATTGGTTACGGGATTAAAGAAAGGCATGGGCTATACGGGCTGTAATTCCATTGAAGAATTACAGCAATATAGAAAATTTGTTAAAATATCTTCAGCGGGACTTAGAGAAAGCCATTCTCATGATGTTAAGATAACCCAGGAAGCTCCTAACTATTCCCAATTTTAGGAATAGTGTCATGATAAAAAAACGACTTACGGACCTGAGAGAAAAGATGAAAATGCTTGATATTCAAGCATTCATTCTTTACGGCATGGACCCTCATCTAAGTGAATATGTGTCTGCCCATTGGCAAAACCGGCTTTGGATTAGCGGTTTTACCGGTAGTGCTGGTACTGTTGTTGTTACTCAGGATAAAGCCCTGCTGTGGACAGATTTTAGATATTGGATACAGGCCGAGAAAGAGATTTCCATGGAATATTTTCAATTGATGAAACAAGGGGCCCCCGATTCCACCGAAATTGATCAGTGGTTAATAAAAGCGTTGAATCAGGGAGATTCAGTTGGTGTAAATGGATGGGATATCTCGGTGAACCAAGCGAGGACTCTTTATCCCTCCCTTTCAAGAGCTTCCATTGAGCTTGTAGAGGTTGGAGATCTATTGGATTCCATTTGGGAGGAACGTCCCTTGGAAACAATGGATGCCATTGTAGAGCAGCCTATAGCTCTGGCAGGGATCTCCCGAGAAGAAAAAATAGAAAAAATTCAAAAAACACTTCACACAAAAAAAATTGATTCAATAATAATTTCTTCATTAGATTCTATCGCATGGCTTTTTAATCTTAGAGGAAGTGATATTCCTTTTAATCCAGTAGCCCGGGCTTATTGCTTGTTAAATAAAGCGGAATGTCATTTATTCATCGATGAATTCCGTTTAGCATCCCCATTAAAAAAGGGACTAAATAATGCTGGCTGCATCCTTCATAAATATGAAGATTTTGAAAGAACGATTAAAGGTTTAACTGGACAAAGACTACATTTTATACCCCATAAAACACCCTGGATTATTGAACATCTTATTATTCCGGGGTCAGATCTTATCAACCAGGAAGATATTCTGTCTCCTCTTCAATCTTGTAAAAATAAAAAAGAAATCTTGGGAATAAAACGGTTAATGCCCCAGGATTGTGCTGCTTTATTCAAACTTGAATTTTGGTTAAAAACCAATATAAAAAAACAGGTAATTACAGAATCTATGGTAGCGGGGGGAATATCAAAATTTCGTTCGAATATTGAAGATTACCAAGGTGATAGTTTTGCTCCCATTTCAGCATATGCTGCCAATGCCGCTCTTTGTCATTATGAATCGCCTAAAGAAAAATCACCAGAACTGAAAAGACAGGGAATTCTATTACTGGATTCTGGAGGACAATACCTAAGGGGAACCACCGATATTACTCGATGTTTTAATTTAGGAAATCCAAGTGAAGAAGAAAAAAGAGATTATACTTTGGTTTTGAAAGGACATATTTGCCTTTCAAGAGCACATTTCCCCAGTGGGACTCGGGGATATCAGCTGGATATCCTAGGCCGAAAGGCTCTATGGGATAATTTTTTAGATTATGGACATGGAACTGGGCACGGTGTAGGGGCCTATTTGAACGTACATGAAGGTCCACAAAGTATCAGTCCTAGACCCATAGATCAACCCTTGATGCCCGGCATGATTGTCTCCAATGAACCGGGGTTATACAGAGAAGGATTACGGGGAATCCGCATTGAAAATTTACTTCTTGTTAAAGAATCAAACTATGCTAATGGCGTAGAATGGTTAGAATTTGAAACATTAACCCTCTATCCCTACGAAAAGGAACTTATCGATTTAACTCTATTGGATAATCAAGAAATTCAATGGATAAATGATTATCATAAACAAGTGTTAAAGGCCTTGACCCCTCATTTGCAGAAAAACGAAATCGCTCAGCTTCAAGATAAATGTATTTCTCTAAATCATTGAAAATAAAAGAGTAACTTATTATATTAAGAAGCTATTACAGGTATTATCAAAGTTTTTTGAAATAACCATCTAAACAGAAATAAATAAGAGGAGATAGTATGGAATCTTTGAAAAAAAACAGCTTCTACGGTAAACGTAAGGGGCCTGTTGTCCTATGCATCATGGATGGAGTGGGATACGGAAAATATGCAGAAGGTGATGCAGTTGCAGGAGCCCATACGGAATCGTTGAACGAAATGATGAAGCAATGTCCCACTACCCAATTAAAAGCCCACGGAACTGCAGTAGGACTTCCATCAGATGACGATATGGGTAACTCTGAAGTAGGACACAATGCCATCGGTTGTGGACGGGTATTTGCTCAGGGAGCACGGTTAGTAAACGATTCTATAAAAACAGGGAATTTATTTAATGGTAAGGTTTGGAAGGATTTGCTCAATAGAAAAGAGGGAACCCTTCATTTTATAGGCCTATTGTCCAATGGAAATGTTCATTCCCATTGGGACCATTTAAAAGCGATGATAAAACAAGCAAAGGCCGATGGAATCAAAAAAGTAAGAGTTCACGCCCTTTTGGATGGACGAGATGTTGGTGAAACCTCTGCTTTGGATTTCTTTGATCCCTTTGAAGAATTCTGTAAAGAGTTAAGCACAGATGGATTTGATGCACTTATTGCTTCCGGGGGAGGTCGTATGGTCATCACCATGGACCGTTATGGAGCCAATTGGTCCATGATTGAAAAAGGATGGCAGACCCATGTATTAGGGGAAGGACGTAAGTTCAAATCAGCCCATGAAGCCATTACTAAATTAAGAGAAGAAACCGGTGCAATAGACCAGGATCTACCAGCCTTTGTAGTAGCTGATCAACAGGGGGATCCCCAAGGAGCTATGAAGGACGGAGATAATGTTATTCTTTTTAACTTCCGTGGAGATAGAGCGATTGAGATTTCTCAGGCCTTCGACCAAGGTAATGAATTCACCCAATTTGATAGAAAACGAATCCCAGAATTATTTTACGCTGGAATAATGGAATACGATGGTGATTTACATATCCCCAAGAATTATCTTGTTACACCGCCGGATATTGATAGAACCATGTCGGAATTTTTATGTAATAGCGGTGTAAAACAGTATTCCATTTCTGAAACCCAAAAATTTGGACATGTTACCTATTTCTTTAATGGAAACAAAACGGGCAAATTTGATGAATCCCTAGAAGAATATGTTGAAATTCTTTCGGATGTTGTTCCCTTTGAACAACGTCCTGCAATGAAATGTGCTGAAATTACCGATCAGGTAATTAAGACCATTGAATCGGGTGAATATGATTTTATTAAATTAAATTTCCCTAACGGCGACATGGTAGGTCATACAGGAAACTATCAAGCAGTTTTATGCTCCATGGAAGCCATGGATTTATCGATAGAACGAATTAGAAAGGCTGTCCAAAAAGCCGGTGGAATCTTGATGCTCACCGCAGATCATGGTAATGCCGATGACATGTTTGAACATGATAAAAAGGGAATGGTTAAAAGATATGAGAATGGGAAACCCCAGGCAAAAACATCTCATTCTTTAAATCCAGTACCCTTTGTTCTTTATGATCCATCTTACCATGATGAATATTCAACTAAATTAAATGAAGGGCTTGGAATAAGTTCTGTAGCTGCTACATCCATGAATCTATTGGGGTATGAAGCTCCGGATGATTATGACAAATCAATAATTGGAATTAAATGATTTCCATCTAAATAATAAAAAAGTATAAAGAAAGGGACGGGGAAATAATTACCCGCCCTTTTCTTTTATTGAAGTATAGTCTCTAAACGCT
>JAQICO010000376.1 GCA_027858495.1 Spirochaetaceae bacterium | reverse complement strand
AACATGACCCTTACAACAACCCCAGATTTCTTCTTCAGTAAATTATATTTCTACGGAAATACCGAAGAAATCTTCTTATCTAAAATCTTCGTAGTTTGCGGGAGTTACCGCAACATAGGGAACACGTACGGCTTTGGAACCGTTGGTCTGAAGGATCCAGTCGGTACCTTCTGTAACTTCATTACCCATGGCAGCATTTATAGCCAGGTCTATTGAAGCACGTGCCTGATTAACTCCGTCGTTAAGAACGGTTCCGTCCAGTTCACCGTCGGCGACATGAGTCAGAGCCTGAGCCAGCGCATCTACACCGTAGATGGGCAGACGTACTCCGGCAGCCTTCATGGCAGTGATTGCACCAAAAGCCATACCGTCGTTATTACAGATTACCAGTTCAATATTATTTCCGAAAGCGGAAGTTAGCCATGCGGCCATCTTATCGTTCCCATGCTGGGTAGACCAGTTGGGGTCTGCTTCCTGTGCCAACTGCTCAACAGCGATTCCTGCATCAACAAAGGCTTTTACAGATTCGCGGGTTCTTGCTTCAGCATCAGGATGTCCGGGTTCGCCCTTCAACATTACGTACTGTACGGTACCGTCGCCGTTCATATCCCAGTCGGGGTTGGCATTCCAATCGTTTACCATCATCTGCCCCTGGATAATTCCGGATTCGGCAGAGTCGGTTCCTACAAACCAGACAGCATCGGAACTATTCATGATATTGGCTTCAGTTGCTTCCTTGTTAAAAAGAACCAGAGGAATACCCGCGGCCTTGGCCTTGGCAATTATGGTTCCCGCAGCAGCAGGGTCTACCAGGTTAATAACCAATACGTCTACTTTCTTGGTCATATAAATATCCACCTGGGCATTCAGTTTATCCTGCTGACCTTCTGAGTCAGCGATTTCGATTTCCACGCCTCTTTCTGCGGCATAACGTTCAAGTTCGGGCTTCATTACACCATTCATAAAGTTGTCAGCAAAGCTGTAAATGTTGGCACCGATTACAATGGTGTCATCTTCTGCCTGAGCATTGGCCGATAGTCCTACAACGGAGAGCGCTAACATAGCGATCATTGCGATAATAAAAAAACGATTCTTCATTCCCTTTCTCCTTAATAAAAGTTCGATTACCCCTTTAAGGGCGTGATCATTCTATGACGGATATGAGATCGGACAATGTAATATTCTCTTGGAAGTTTGTGAGATTTAACACTTTTTAAAAAAAATCAATCTAAATGGAAGGGTTGATAATCGATCCAGATGTACTGATCCTCTTCTAGAATGAAAGATAGATTATCCAGGGATTGCCCGAGAAGAAGTGCCTGGGAAAGTTCCACCAGGGCTTCTGCCATGGTGTCGGAATCGTTCCACACCGTACTGTACAGATAGCCTTGCTCAATAAGGTCGATGGCATCGTCGATACCGTCTATGCCCAATAAAGGTATCCAAGAGGAATCATCAGGATCAATCTGCCCATTGCCGTTGCTATCCTGAAACCATCCCTGCTGACGCATACGCCGAATCATACCCACGGCCATGGCATCGTTATTGGAAAGAACCAGCTCCATCCTGCTTCCGAATTCCTCCAGCAGGGCATCGGTTTTTTCATAGGCTCCTGCGGAATCCCAATTCCCCGGCAGTATGGTAAGAACCTCCAGGGGAATGTCTCTTTCCTGAAAGGTGAGTATCACCTGGTTGGTGCGGGTCTCGGCATCCTGGTGCCCCTGCTCGCCCTTGAGTATTACCGCCTGTATCACTCCGTCTCCATTACGGTCCAGATGATTCATAGTGGTCTGATCCGCCTGAAACAGAGAGATGGCAAGATCCGCCTGCAATCGGGCAGACTGCTCCGCCCGGGCTCCCACATAATAGGTCCGGTCCCAAATTTCCATATCCTGATGCAGGGGCTCGCGATTAAAAAAAATCACGGGAATATTCCGCTGCTTCAATTTTTCTATGATGGCATAGGATGCCAGACGATCCACCGGGTTAAAGAGAATCAATGCAGGATCCTCCCTGAGAATATCCTCGAGAATCTGATTCTGAACCAGCTGGGAATTCTGCACATCGTAAATATGCAGGGTGAAAAGGCCCTGGGCCTTGTCGCCGATGCGTTCTACAAAGCCTGCCAGATAGGGATCCTCCAGATTATAAGCCAGAAGAAAAACCTGCTGTTTATTTCCCTGACAGTTAAAGAGCATAAACGCTGCAAACAGAATAATCCATGGTTTCATATCATATCCTCCCCGGGAGGGCTAAAGGGAATTTTCAGAGTGATGCGGGTGTATTCATCCAGTTCACTTTCGATCAATATCTCCGACGCCTCACCGTGATAGAGCTTAAGCCGCTGGTAAACATTACGCAGGCCTACACCGGCATCATTCCGGGGATCACGGATACGCCGGTACATTTCCTCTATCCTCTGCTTATCAATTCCCAACCCGGTATTCTCCACCTGGAAATAGAGAAAGTCATCTTCCCTGAATCCACGGAGATCAATGCGTTCCTTTTCATCTCCCATGCCATGGTATATGGCATTTTCCACCAGCGGCTGAAGAATCAGTTTCATCACGGGAAAGTCTGACAGGGCCTTATCCACATCAAATTGGTATTCAAAGCGTTCCTGATAACGTATCTGCTGAATGGTCAGGTAATTACGCACATGGGCGATTTCATCTCTCACGGGAATCAGATTCTTACCCCGGGAGATGCTGATCCTGAAAAAACGTGCCAGGGCGAAAACGGTGGTGATTACATCGTTGGTGCGGTTCTGCTCAGCCAGCCATACAATGGAATCCAGGGTGTTATAAAGGAAATGGGGGTTGATCTGATTCTGCAATGCCACCAGTTCTGTCTTTCTCTTGCTGCGCTGCTCTTCCACCAAGCGGTCCATGAGAGAGCGGATTTCCCGGATCATCCGGTCGAAACTCTTTCCCACCCGAAGGATTTCTTTCTGTCCATGAAGGGTCTGTGACCCAAGTTGCCACTGGCCTTGTTCAATCTGAAGCATCCGCTTCTGCAGCTGGCTGAGAGGCTGGGATATTCGGGCGCCGATCAGCATGGCGGCCAGGGCGGTGACTATGGAACTGGCCAGAAATATCAGGATCATCAGCGAAAAGGTTCTCTGCTTTATCTGCTGTATCTGGTTTACATTATTCTGAGTGACGATA
>JAQICO010000133.1 GCA_027858495.1 Spirochaetaceae bacterium | reverse complement strand
TGAAACCCTCTTTATGCCTTCAGATATGGAAGTTTTAAATGATTTAGTCTTGTCTATTACCGATCTTGCAAAATTAGAGATTTTCAATATGACTATGGGTGACGAGCTCTATAGCTGGTCCAACCCTTCTTTAAATAATGGAATATTTATAGATGATGATTCTCTTTTAATCAGTAAGACTTCTTCGCCCGGTAATAGCGGCGTACTGGATATTATCAATTGGAAAACAGGAGAAATTACTCCTCTTAATGATGAATATTTCTATGTGTTAGATATGGAAATATATAGGCCCACTGGTAAATTATATATACTTGGATTAAAAGAAAATCACGGGGAAATACAACTATCAGTCACAGAAAGATCCTTAGATAATATCAATAATGCAAGAACCTTGGTTGAGTTAGACAGGGAAGATTACAATTCCCAAATTTATATATCTCCCAATGGAAAAGTTTTTATCAGCCTTGATAATATTGGTTTGCTTGAAATCAATGGCAGAAGAACCATAACCTGGAATACTCCTAGAGATGTTAATGCCATGGACTTTTGGGGATCTCAGGCTGTTTTACTCTATGATGATAATAGTATCGCCTTTTGGGATAGAAGCGATAGAACGGAGTTAATGAGACTTACACTTTTCCAGGACTTATCTTGGTTGGTTGTAAAAAGTGACAATAAAGCCTATTTCTACAGTCCGGGTGCTAGAGATAACTTCTCGGTATATAGAGTGATTCAAAGATAGTAGATCAACGATGAGCAGGATTTATACTAATAATTGATAAAGCTTGCTCCACTGCTTCTTTTACTTGCCCATCCAGTTCATCATCTTTGACCTTACTGTAAATATCCCCCATCAGAGACGCTCTGTATCTTGAAGGCAATTTATTTAAAGCTAAACAAGTCATATCTAGAATACAGGTTTCACATTTACATAAATCTTCATCGGGTAGGTTATCTAGCAATTTTTCCAATTGTTCAAACACCAACTCTTCGGTATGATTTTTTAATAATGAAAAATCGTATCGGTCTTTTAATGACATATCATTTCTCCTATTGGGATTCAGAAGTCATGGAAACAAACTTGGTATAATGTTGCTTGAAAAGTAATTTTACAATATCAGTAGGACCATTCCTCTGTTTTGCAACGATAACCTCGGTTTCTATACCATCAGTTTCGTTCTCTTGGCTTTTCCTGTCAACTATTCTTTCTCTATGAAGAAACATTACTATATCTGCATCTTGTTCAATAGCGCCTGATTCTCTAAGGTCTGCGAGACTGGGAGCTTTTCCTTCTGTCTGTCTTCCCACCTGGGACAATACTATAATAGGTATATTTAATTCTCTAGCAAGAGCTTTTAAGGAACGACTAATTTCTGCCATTTGCTCATGTCTTGGAGTTGATTTATTTTCTGGACTTATTAAACCTATGTAGTCAATAAAGATAATACGTACATCAAATCTTTGTACCATTCTTCTAGCCTGTGAGCGAAGATCCAACAAAGGTATGTTAGGAGTATCATCAATGACAAGTGGTGATTCATAAATTCTTCCTGCAGCATCACTTAACTGACCAAAATCTCTTTTAGATAACAACCCAGTTCTAAGAGAAGAAGAATTGATATGGGATTCTTGAGCGATAAGTCGCATCATTAAAGAAATTGAAGACATTTCAAGGGTAAAAAAGCCACAGGGTATCTTTTGTTTTACAGCAATATTTGCTGCCATGGATAATGCAAAGGCTGTTTTACCAATGGATGGTCGTGCCCCAATGATGATCATTTCAGAATCTTGAAAACCACTGGTCAGACTATCCAGTTCTGAATATCCTGAGGGTACACCGGGGTACTCCCCTTTCATTTTGTATCGTTCTTCAATGGAATCAATGGTCAGTTTAACAACATCTCGAGCTTCTTGAAGACTTCCTTCTTGTTGTTCGTCGCTGATAATGAAAATGCGTTTTTCAGCATCTTCAATAATAATTCTGGATTTTTCACTAGCATCATGGGCTTTGGATATAATGTGTCCTGCCGCATTGATCAATCTACGACGAACACTGCAATCCTTAACCACTTTAGCATAATATTCTAAGTTGGCCGTTGAGGGTACAGAGGAAGTTAAAGACGCAATATAAGCAGCGCCACCGGACTTCTCAAGTAAATCTTGAGATTTAAGTTCCTCGGTTACGGTAAGAAGATCAACGCCTTCTCCCCTATCATTAAGATTTAATACGGCCCTGAAGATGTTACTATTTGAAGATTTATAAAAATCATCCGGGTGAATATGGCTTAACACCTTATCCATGTTATCCGTAGAAAAGTTAAGCAGAAGGGCCCCCAAGGAGGCCTCTTCTGCTTCTTCATTGTAAGGGGGGAGTTTGTCTTTTAGTCCCTCAGGATACAACTTCCTGCTCCAATGGTTTTACATTAATTTTAAGTTCAGCGTTTTTTCCACCATAGAGTTTAATATTCACAATGTATTCCCCAACAACTTTAATACCTTTACCGGGAAGTTCCACTTTTCTTTTATCCACGTTGATTCCGTTTTTAGCAAGTTCTTCAACAATGGTTGCTGGAGTTACAGCTCCAAAAAGCTTACCCTTTTCTCCGACAGACATTGAAAGAGTAATAGCTTCCTCAGTTAATCGTTCTTTAAGACTTAAAGCACCTTTCTGTTTTTCTTCTTTTCTTTGTTCAATAGCATTTTTCTTTTGCTCTAAGTTTTTAACATTACCCTTGGTAAAGGGAAGTGCCATTTTTTGGGGGATCAGGAAATTTCTTGCATAACCGTCTGCAACGATCTTAACATCTCCTTCTTCACCTAGGTTTATAACGTCTTTATTCAATATAATTTTCATAGATACACTCCTCTTCGTTTCTTTCCCTATTTTGTAACAAAGGGGAGAAGAGCCAGGGATCTTGCTCGTTTAATTTCCCGTGTTAAAAGTCGCTGATGTTTTGCACAGCTACCTGTTATTCTTCTAGGGAGGATTTTACCACGTTCAGTGGTGAATCTTCTCAGAGTGTCTGCATCTTTGTAAACTAACTTAAGATTATTCACACAAACCTTGCATACTTTCTTTTTGAAATATCCTCTTTTACCACCACTTTGTCTGGGGGGGCGACTATCGGATTTGCTATCTTTATAGTTGTTTTCTGAATCGGACCTCTTAATTTTTCTCCTGCATTAAAATGGA
>JAQICO010000332.1 GCA_027858495.1 Spirochaetaceae bacterium | reverse complement strand
TTCCTAATCTACCTTTTGAGGTAATAATTTAAAATTTATCATGGTGACAATAAGAATAATGATAAAAAGAATATAAGACATGGCACTGGCAATCCCCATCTCACTATATCTAAATGCATGCTGATAAAGGCTTAACACGTAGGATAGTGTCGAATCGTTGGGTCCTCCCGTACCATTGGTTAATAGATACATCTGGTCAAAAACCTGAAAGCTTCCGATGAATCCTGTGATCACTAGAAAGAATGTTGTAGGAGCCAGAACTGGTATAGTAATTTTAATAAATTTTTGAAAATCATTTGCCCCATCGATGGTAGCAGCTTCATATAACTCACCTGGAATAGTTTTTAGGCCCGCAAGGAAGATTAGGATTTTAAAGCCCAGCCCGCCCCAAACGGCCATGGCAGCCATTGCTGGTAGGGCGGTTCCAACTTCGTTTAACCAACTATGTGTTAAAAACTCACCATTGGGCAACAAACTTAACAACATATTTAGAAGACCGGAATGAGAATCGTAGATCCATTTCCACATGGCAGCAACAGCTACTCCCGAGGTAACCACTGGAATATAAAAAATGGCTCGGAAGGTATTGGTTCCCTTGAGACCTTTATTTAGTAACAAGGCTAAGAGAAGTGAGATCATAAGAGATGCGGGAAGCTCTAGGAGAATGTATCTTAGGGTAACGCCCAAAGATATCCAGAATTTCGGGTAAAGTAACCGGTTGAAAAGAAGATCTTTATAATTTTGAAATCCCACAAACTGCGCATCTGTCCGCATATTCCACTGAGTAAAACTATAAAACAAAGAAATTAACATAGGAGATAATAGAAAGACAAAAAAATATATCAATAGGGGCAAAATAAACAGGTATCCGGCGATACTATCCTTTTTTAATAATCCTTTCTGATTTTTCATTTTTAAACCTCTTTTAATAAAAAAAAGAGGGTGGGCTCTATTGCTGAAAGCCCACCCTACACTGTGAATAATTTATCGATCTCGCTGCAGAATCATATTTGCTTTCTGATCGGCCAATGTTAATGCTTCTTCAGCTGACATCTCTCCTAGAAGAGCCTGAGCCAAGGCTTTTGCAACTACTTCATCGTTAATTTTAAGCCAAGATGCAATCCGGGGTCTTGGTTGAGCAGTTTCCATTTGCTCCATAAAAACTCTCATATTTTCGTCCTGCTGAAACTGAGGAGTCTGACCGGCTTCTAATAATGCGGGAAAATTACCTGAACTCTTAGCCATGAGCAAAGAAGTGTCAGAACTATAGGTTAAATACTTAATCAAGGCCCAAGCAGCAGCACCTTTTTGGGTAGAATTGAATACAACCATATTCTCACCACCGATATTAGATGCATGAATACCGCCATCTTCTAATCTAGGAATTAGTGCAATCCCATAATTGAGGTCGGGGAAATTTATATTCATATTTTGCAATTCCCAAGGTCCGGAAACCTTGGTTGCAATCATTCCTAAATTGAAAGCGTTACCACTGTCCTTTACTTCCTGATCTGAATACTTGGCAAGTTCTAACCAAAGATTCAATGCGTCGATGGCTGGCTGTTCCCCAATGGTTACCACGGTTTCATCCTCATTAACCAAGGATCCACCGGCAGAAGCAACAAACGCAGGGAATAACCAAGCACCCCAACCATCACCATTGGGTGTTTCAAAAGCAGCAATTTCACCAGGAACATATACATCACGTGCAATATTCAGCCAATCTTTCCAAGTGTCAGGAGCTTGTGGAACAAGATCTTTATTATATATAAGGGCCACACAAGTCTGATTTAGGGGTAATCCGTAGAGTTCTCCGTCTACTTCATTGGTCGCCATTGCACCAGGGTAATATAAAGTCCTATCAATTCCATTTTCACCGTTGGCGAATTCCTCCAGATTTAGCAAAATACCGTCTTTTGCATAACGAGGAACCAAAGGTTGATCAAGATATGCAACATCGGGCATCATCTCTGCTGCTATGGAAGCGTTTAATTTAGTATTATAATCACTCTTGGGAATAAAGGTGACATTGACGTCAAAACCGCTAAGAACTTCGAAATTTTCGATTGCTGACATCAGTTCTATTTCATTCCGCTCCGGTTGGTAAGCCCAGAATTCTATAGAATTGGTCTGGCCTGAAGCTTCGCCTTCACCATTGGCCATCAATAAAATGCCGCTGCAAAGGAAAATCGCCATTAAAACAAAATATTTACTCTTCATTTTCACCATCCTCTTTTTGACTAATACATATCCAACACGATAATACTCATATAACCATATGTATTAATTTAATATATAAATTAAGGGTACATGGAAATAATCTCTCTGTCAATTAAAAGTTTTAATATCCTTTAGGAAATCAAAAAATATTTATTCAGTGCAAGGCAGGCAGCTCCGATACAGCTGTCCCCAGAACCGAATTTACTGGGTGAGAAGTCTAAACATTTAAGCAGAGGAGGAAAAACCAACTCCTCTAATTCTTCTTTTATATGGGGCTCTAAATACTTGTATAGTCCTACACCCATCCATCCCCCAAAAATCAATAATTTGGGATTAAATAGATTTAGCAGGTTCGCCACACCCACCGCAAGGATTTTTGCAATATCCATTATTATGGCCTTAGCTTCAGAATCCTCTTCTAATAGTAGGCGACTGAGAATTTCCAATTCATCGGATGGATCAATACTTTCAGCCATACCCTTTATTTTCCAAAGATGATCTAGTTTCTCATTTACAGCGTTCTCAATACTCAGTGTGGTGGTTTTGTTTGAAGATTCAATATTGAATTTGAGGATTGAATGACCCCATTCTCCTGCGAAATTTTGATTCCCTCGGATCAACGAGCCATCGGTAACGATTCCTGATCCAATACCACGTCCAAGAATTAGAACAACCATATCCATTGCATTTTGCCCACAGCCGAACCATCGTTCCGCAATGGCCATGGCTTTTGAACCATTATCCACCGCCAGAGGGGCATTAAAAGAATCAAAAAAGAGATCGATAATATTCTGTCCTTCCCATTCCTTTACAGGGCACCAAAAAAGCTCGCCGGTATCATTATCAACAAACCCCGGTAAAGCCATTCCTATTCCTAGGATTTTCTGTTCTTCAATTTGAAATTTAGTAAAAAGATTTTTACTTAAAGAAACAACCGATTGCTTCAAGTGTTCAAGGCTATTTTGTTCAAGGGGGAATACTCGCTTTTCAGAGGTTTTCAAATTCATACAAAAATCAAAGAGATCGACCTGTACATATGTACGACCAATATCAACCCCAAGAAAATATCCATAATCCTTATTACTCTCAAGAATTACCCTTCTTCTTCCCCCATTGGATTCTTCAAACCCAACTTCATGGATAACCCCTTCATCGATTAATGGATTTACCAGGTT
The DNA here is from genome assembly GCA_027858495.1 of Spirochaetaceae bacterium. Classification (GTDB taxonomy): domain Bacteria; phylum Spirochaetota; class Spirochaetia; order DSM-2461; family DSM-2461; genus JAQICO01. The sequence continues at coordinate 1,410 of JAQICO010000332.1, read as the reverse complement.
TCCCACAGTTGCGGGACTCAGGCCGGTAAAATCGCAAATTTCTAATCGACTGAGGGGACCGCTAAAATATATATTTCGCAGGATTTTATTTCTATTAATTAACCTAACATCTTTTAGAGTCTGTACTGATTTCATTGATTTCAAAATCTCCTTAACTTATTTCATAACTTTTGAAGCTTAATGTCAATTATGTGATTTAACTACTTTATACTATATCATAACTTTAACATAATTTAAATATTAAAATAAATAAAGAATTTATTTGACAAGTATTAAATTTAGGTTTTAAAATATCTACTATATTATCCAGAGGAGGAAATATGAAGAAAAAATCAATTGTCTTAGTTCTGTTAATATCATTTGCATTATTAATGGTTTCTTGTGTTAGTGGCGGAGAAGAGGTGGATCAAAGTGGTCACATCAAGGTTACCTTCAAGGCCATCAATATTCCTAACGAAGGAATAACCACCATAGGTACCGAGGCAATCATGGCAGGTTATTACCTGAGAGACAGCCGGGGACGGGAATATAATTGGAAAATCAATGCAAATGGAGATGTTACCAGTCCTGATTTAAAATCAACCATAGTAGATGCCGGAGACGGTACCGGGGTTCTTGAAATTACCTTTTACTATGATCCAGGTAATGCAAATACGGACTTCAAGGTATTTCAATCTGGTAGCTGGGACGACTGTATCATAGCTCCCGCATGGCATTCACCAGATTTCAATTTTAAAGTGGATTTGAGCTACACAGCCATGGCTGGTGATTCGGTAGAAATTATTTATGATATGGCCGCAGATGAAATTAATGCGGAAAAACTATAAGGAGAAAATAGTTATGAAAAAGTTTTTAGGTTTATTAGTAGGTTTATTGTTAGTATTATTTATGTCCTGTGATACAGGTTCATCTTCCGACACACCAGTTGTAGATGACACACCTGCGGCAGCTCTTTATGTTCCCAGCGCTGATGCTGCTGCTGCAATTACTGTTGCTGCAGTTGCGGATGGTTGGACTAGATACGAGGCTGAAGATGCAGATGTTACTGACGGTTCAGATGAGGTTCAAGATTTTTACTCTGAAGGTACTGCGGCAGGTTCATTAAACACTAAACCAGCTGCTGCAGATGTGGATGCCACTTGGTCCAATATCAGTTGTGTAAAGTTTTCCCTTACAGGAATAACTGCAGGCGATTATACTCTTCGTTTTGCCTACAATGGCGATGATGACAAAACCATTCTTGTAAAAGTAAATGATGATACTAATCGTGAAGTTTCTCTTCCCGCGGTAGCCGGAAATGCTTGGGATCAGCTTATAACTAAAGATGGTACAGCAACCTTCGTTGAAGGAGACAACAGTGTTTGGATTTCCGCCCCTGTTGATGATACCGGTTGGGCAAACATCGATTAT
>JAQICO010000164.1 GCA_027858495.1 Spirochaetaceae bacterium | reverse complement strand
GGTATCCTGCTGTTCCATGGCTTGGGAAAGTTCCTTCAAAATTTCTTTCAGCGAATGAGTGAAAATTTGTAGCTCCTGGGAATCTTGATCTTGCGATAGGGTTCCCATAATCCTGAATATTCTCGAAAGTAATTCAGTGAGCACAATAATTAGATCCAGGGCTTCTCTATCTTTATTTTCTTGAAGAAGCATGGGGATTTGACTAAGCCTTTCCTTCATGGCTATTAGAGTGTTTGCAGTTTTAATTCCTTCTTCCCTTGGATTAAGAATCTCCTCTCTTCTGCCTTCTAGAATATTTATGATATCTTTAAAACGCTGCAGCAGATCATCCTTGCTGGAAGGTGTTGGTAATCCTTGAAGTATACCGCTTTCTTCCATGGGATTAAAAAGCTGAGCTTGAATAATAAAGGGATTAAGTTTCAGTAATTGAGAAATGTTATTCTTTACATAGCTATATTCCCGGGTCAGTTCTTTTATTTTTTTCGGATTATTCTGCTCAATGGCTTCCGTAAATAGAATAAAATATTCCTTAAGGGTTAAAAGGTCTAATAACTGCTGCTGTTTACCATCAATCACATTTAAATTTAACTGCTCAAGTTCCTCCAGGGATTTTTCCTGCCAGCTTTTTCTGTCGTAGAGTAAATATTCTTGGTTATCCAGTTGAATCTGATTAATATAAAAATCTTGATCCTTCAGCCAGTTCTGAAGTTGATCCACCACTTCTCCGCAGGTGGATTCACTTTCTAGGGTAAAATCAATGGCCTCCTGGTTGATCATTATTTTCATGTTGTACTCCTACTTAATTGTTGCCTTGGTTGAACATATTATCTAGTGAATTAGAGCTGTTTTCAAGTTGGTTCAGCATTCCGTCCATTTGTCCGTATTCCTTCCGTAAATCATCTTCATAGTCTTCCAGATAGCTTTTAAATTCTTCGATATCATCATTTTGTGAATCAATCTGATTGTCTATACGATCGTTTTTCATGGCGATTATGCCGCCGGTTTGCGTGAAAGCTCTGAGGTAATTATCCATTTGGACACCAATTCCGCTGTCCATCAGCAAATCACCGTCGCTATCCTTGCCAAAGAGTTCTTTTATGGCCAGCATATCTCCCTTCAATGCTTGATCCAGCTGGTTTTCATCCACCTCAAGGTACCCACGTAGTTTCGATGCGTTATATCCGCCCCCACCGGTCTCGTTGGACGAGATTCCCAACTGTGTCAGTAGAGCCAGGGCATTCCCCTGGCGTGTCTCATAGGGGGCTGTTACGATGGACTGCAGGCGCGTTTTAAGCTGCATCAAGGTTAAATTACCCCGAAGACCCCCCAGGTCCTCCATGGCCTTATCCCTTTCATCATCGGTAAAATATTCTATTTCATCTACAAGATCGGTATTATCTTGGGATAATATCAGCATTCTAGTCATGGCACTGTTATATTGAAAGACAAACTCAATCAGGTTTTGCTTGGCCAGCTCTCTATCGGGTTCTATGGCCAGGTCTACCACTTCATCACTGGCACGGTTTAATTCCAATTGTACCCCTGGAATAAGGTCGTCGATATTATTGGTTTCTCTGCGAATTTCAATCCCGTTGAATTCAACCAAAGCATCCTGAGCGGTATCTGCAGGATTAACTGCTTCAAAGCCCATGGATTTCTCCGGATTATATATTTCTATATTTCTAATTAAAATATCTCTATGAGTATTAAGGTTTTGAAGCTCCAGACTATCAAGCTGGTTTAGGTAATCCTTAAGAGTAATTTCCACTGTCTGAAAGTTTTCCGATGGAACTAAGGGGGGGATATCATAATTATTGTTTCCGTCGGATATTTTTATTATGGACATATCCTCCACTCGCGGAGGAGCAGGGGGATTGTCCCATGGGGGTAAGGATAAATCCATGCCTGCACTGTCAAGTTTTATGCCCTGGAAACTTATTCCCGGTACCGAGGGAAGTTCAGGAGGGGTAGGCTGCTGGTGAACCAATTGATCGTCTGCCAGTTCAACCACCTTTATTTCCATTTTTAAAATTGTTCCATCTTCAATGGGAAAAGTGCTGTCCAGGGGAAACTCTACTCGGGCACCGTGGCGTAGAGTTATTTCCTCATTATTTATATTTATACTATCAGCGGGTAATTCGGTAGAAAGGGTTTTCATGTTTTGAAAATTTGGCCGTTCGATCTCCGCTGGGATTTGTCGGATCATTGATATATCCTTGGCCAGCTGAAGGGATTCTCCCTTAAAAAAGAGTCGATTACTGGAGCCAGTGGGTATAGCTTGTTTTAACATAACCAGGCTATCGGCGGTCTCTCGGACTACGGTAGCCCTTAATAAATCTTCCGATTGATCATTTAATTGACGGGCAAAATCCTGTAGCTTTCCACCCCTAAAACGGAAGGTGATATCTTCCTCTCCCACCTGGAATTCGTAATCTCCACCGGGAACTCTGTATTCATCGTCCATGGATGCAGAGAGAAATCGGTCGTTACTGGCCAATTGTAAAACCTTTATATTGTATTTGGTTAGATCTGCTGTTCTATCAGCCGTAGCGGTGAGTATGGCTTCATTGGAAGATTGTACAACCTTTTCGTTGAAGGGATTTTCAAATCCAAAGAGTTTTTTTACACCAGTCTGAAGAGATGCTAAGTTGCGGTTAATCTCCTGCCAGTGCCGTTTTTCAACTTCTAAAGTATCAAGATTGGTTTCCAAAGAATTCAATCTTGTACTTTCAGCCTCAACCAGACCCTGTACTATTTCATTGGTATTATACCTGCTAGTAAGGCCAGGAATGCTAAGATCTGACATAGCAATACCCCGTAATGAGTTTAAATTTCCTGATCAAATAGCAGGCCAATCGCCTGGTGTATGTTTTCATGCAGCCTCTGAATTTCTTTTGCCGGAATTTCCTTTATTACTTTATCGGTATTTCCGTCGATGATTTTAACCACCACTGTATTCATTGCCTCATGAAATGAGTAATTATATCGAGTATTTTTGACTGCAACTTGAAGTGCTCTTTTTAAATTTTCCAGATTTACTTCAGGGGGCGGTGCATCTTTCGGTGCATCCTTGGGCATAGTATCCGTGGGAGGAACCTGCGTTTGTAGTACAATCTTTTTAGTATCGGTAACCTCCATGTTACCTGCCGACCCTGAACTTCCAATAACTTTTAAGTTCATATCGACCTCCATATTCTAAATTGCACCTTCAACATTGGTCTCTTACCAATAACTCCATTTAGCATTGAAAGTACATTTTTTAAATGATAAAAAGGGGAGGACGCGACCCCCCTTCTCATCTCCATTCGCCGAAAAGATGACGTCCAGATCTCTCTTCGTCGAATCATCGGAGCTTTGAAATTCCCTAGAAATTAACCCAAAAGCTGAAGTACAGATTGACTCTTAACGTTAGCCTGAGCCAACATTGCTATACCTGCCTGATTCAGGATTTGATTCTTGGTATATTCAACCATTTCACTTGCCATGTCGGTATCACGAATCTGAGATTCAGCTGCCTGCAAGTTTTCTGAAGCGACTGCTACTCCCTTGGAAGCCATCTCAAAACGATTTTGATACGCACCAAGGTCAGCTCTTTGCTTGTTCACTGATTTCAGGGCATCATCGACAATACCAATGGTCCTGTTCGCTTCCTCTACTGATGTAAGGGTAACCATACCTCCCGCTCCTTGTTCATTCTGAAGCCCAAGAGCCTCAGCTGTCATAGTTCCAATATAAATCTTTTCACTTTGATCCATATTGGCGCCTACTTGAAGCTGCATGATATCACCTGTTACCGTGTTTTCAGAAAAACGACCGGTCAGTAAATTCATACCATTGAACTGAGCGTGAGAAGCAATTCGATTTACTTCGTCCACCAGCTGAGAAACCTCAACTTGGATCTGCATTCTGTCTTCTGACGAGTAGATACCGTTGGCGGCTTGTACAGACAATTCTCTGACTCTGTGAAGAATGTCTTCAGTTTCCTGAAGATAACCTTCGGTGGTCTGAATAAAAGAAACACCATTTTGGATATTCTTTTCTGCCTGATTT
>JAQICO010000444.1 GCA_027858495.1 Spirochaetaceae bacterium | reverse complement strand
CTGTTAATCCTGTCCATCCTGTCCCTCAATTCCCTCAAAGTCCTGTCCATCCTGTCCCTCAATTCCCTCTAAGTCCCCCAAATCCTCCCCAGTCTCATCCCCCTCAGCCGTGACCAATTCAAACCCGTCAAAGGGACATTCCGTCCTGTCCTTATCAAAATAAACCGTCCCACAATATGGGCAGCGGGAATATCGACCCTGATGATGAAATTCAATGGACTTCACCTGATTATAATTCAGAAAAACCCGCCCATAGGAACCAAAATCCTCGTCATAACCCCCAAGATAACCAGCGGTACCCAAATAAACATCAAAAACCTGTCCATCGGTAAGGGTCAGCGAGGCTGGGGTGTAATTCTCATTGGGGCTGCCGTAGGGGCCGGTAAAGTCGATCCTGGCAACGCGGTCCAGCTCAAGAGCGTAGGTGATGATCCCCATTTCGGTACCCCGGCGGACCCAGAAAAAATACTTCCGCTGCTCTTCCAGGTTAAAAAAGGCAGCTGCATTTAGGCGGTACTCGCTCCCTTGGCTGTCGATGAGGGTTAAAGAAAAGAAGGGATCGTACACCGTTTCACCGAAGACCTTACGCTCCTGGCTATGAAGAAGGAGTGTTATAAGGAATAAAAAAAGAACTAGAGACTTTTTCATAGGGCTTAGTTTAAAAGGGATGGTGGGAATTGGCAAGTAATAATCTATTTAAGCGGGAGTTTGAGGAGGTGCCGTCTTAGCCAGTCCCCCGTCTATAATGTTTTTCATATATGCAGCTTGACATATTTCTATATACGTTTTATATTATATAAGGATTTAACAATCCAGGAGGATGAAAATGATAACACTATACAGCACCCCTTCATGCGGATATTGTAGAGTTGCCAAGGATTATTTTAAGAAAAACCAGGTGAAGTTCACCGAATATAATGTGGCTCAAGACCAGCAAAAAGCACAAGAAATGGTGAGGAAATCCGGTCAGATGGGAGTTCCCGTCATAGATATCAATGGAAAAATCATTGTGGGATTCAATCAGCCAGCCATTGAACAGGCGTTAAAGAGCTAAATCGCTTAATTCCTTGATCTTAGCAAAAGGATAATGTTTAAGATCAAGGATAAAGAGAGCAGCACCAGCGATCTAATAGAATCCCCGTGGCAACTCCAACGTTTATGCTTCCCTTAATCCCACGCATGGTTATGGAAACACGTCCCAGGCTTTCTTCAGCCCGTTTAAGCAGCTCGGGGGAAACGCCCAGTTCTTCCGAACCGACAACCATGGTTCCCTCTGAGGGAAAAGAAAAATCCTGCAGATTGGTACCACCGCATTCCATGGCAAATAGAGGACCTGTCAGATCCTGAGCAGGAAGGATTCTCCAGGGAAGTATATCCACGGCACCCATGGCGGTACGTTGAGCCCTGGGATGTTCGGGCGAGGTGCAGCCCGGAGACAGCAGAATCTCTTTCACCCCCAAAGCTTCGGCGGTTCTAAAGATGGATCCAAGGTTGAAGGGAGAACGGATATCATCCAGATAAAGGGATATGGGCAAGACCTGACGAGTGTCTGAAATATCGGGGGTAATCGTAAAATCCCAGTCCGAGGGCTCCTGGCCTAAATGCTTTAATAAATCATGACGTAAATCATTGGCATAACGCAGCCAATGTTCTTCCAGCGCTGGGAATTCCAAGGGGCGGGATAAATCCCTGCAAACCAAGGTACAGACTCCCTTAAAAAACACAGTATCTGGAAATCGTCCTTCCAGAAGAATCAGTTCTAACTCCTTCAACAGCAATGCACATTTTCTCTGGCGGGTACCCTCTTTCAGACTTTCCAGCTTTCGCAGGGTGATCATATTAAAAGGCCTGGTTTAATATATCCAGTAAATTATCCTGGGTCACATCGGGATACAAATTCTCAGTGATGGAAAAGGCGATGGATGCAGCCTCACTTAGCTGTTCTCTATTTAAACCTAACGCACTGAGCCTGCTTGGAAGCTCATAGAGCCCCTGGGCCCTCCTGAAGGTTTCAGCGGCATCTTCCACTCGGAAATCCTCGGGGAATCCCGGATAATCACAGAGGTTGGAGATGCTATCCTTTTTTTCTCCCGGGGGATAAAAGTTGCTGGAAACCAAGAAGGGCAGCAGTACTGTGGCCACGGAACTTTTTGGAACATTGCTGTAATTGGATAATGCATAGGTTAAAAGGGTTACGGGCCCTACCCCGTTCAGCGCCGAGGAATAGGCGGAAAACAAAGCGCTTTCACAGAGCAAATGTCTATCGGTCAATTCCAATTTTCCCTGCTCCCTATACCCAAAGAGCACCTTTGCTGCTTTACCTATGGAAGCCCGACTTTGTACATCGGAAAAAAAGGAAGAACGTTTTACCAGATAGTTCTCCACAGCGGAAAGTAATATTTCCATGAGAATCATCAATATATTTCTATCGGAAAGGCCGGTGGTTAGCAGAGGATCCAGCAGAACCATCTTGACCATTTTGTCGGGCAGAGGAACAATTCGGCTGCGGCGGTTACGAGTTTCGGTGAGCAGGCAGTCTTGACGCAGCATAAAGGGATTCCGCCCTGATGAGGGCACTTCAATATAGGGCAACCCTTTATTTGGACGTGCACGGCCTTGAAAATAGTCCTCTAAAAAAATATCTCCTGGAGTTAGTGCCGCAGCGGCCCTGGCCATCTGCAGGGTTTTTACACCGCCGATGCCGAGGATCATATCCGCTCGGCTGCCCCGGGCCATGGATAGGGCGTCGTTTAGAGAATAGGTGGCAAGCTCGGGCTCAACATCTGTAAAAAGCAGAACTCTAAGCCCCCGACTTTCCAGGGATTCTCGGATGGAGTGTATTTGTTCTTTAATAGAAGCATCGCCGATAACCAGCACCCGATTACCCCAATAAAGCACCTCATCTCCCAGACGTTTTTCTGATCCCAGAATAACCTCGGGGGATATATTCATTTTAATATCTGCCATTGTTCCTCCGAAAAAAGAAAAAGGCAGAGCTTCGCCCTGCCTTTATATCTCATTGAGTATTTTTTACACCCCGAAAAGATTCATAAGGGAGTCTGCAACGGCTCCCATAACGGTGTCGTCTATATAATTAGGATCTTCCAACTTTGCTTTGATCTCAGCAACGCGGTCCATACGGATATCTGGAGCAGAACGTACTTCTTCGGCCACTCTAATCATTTCAGCAGACTTCAAAGCCTCATCTGAAACATTGATGGAATCCGAACGTTCTTTACCGCCTAGGCTGGAAGTTTTTGATGTTTTGTTGTAACTGGTTACCGGTTCTACCGGACCTATCCCGTTAACCTTCATGATTACTCCTTTATCTCTCCCACTTATAATATCGACAGCGGGGGGATAATATTAACCCTTTTTTTTAGCTTTACCACTGCCGGAAACAAGAAGAGCGAACTCTCCCTTAATAGTATTACTATTTTGGCAATTTGCAAATACTTCATCGGCCGATCCTTCCATAAATTCCTCGAATTTTTTAGAAATTTCTCTTCCCACAAGGATTTGGCGCATATTATCCAGTTCTTTGATCTCTTCCAACAGTCTTAAAAAACGGTAGGGTGATTCGTAAAGCACAAAGGCGGGACCGTTTTCCAGCAATTCTTTCAGCCGCTTAATCCGTTTATTTCCCTTGGGCGGTAAAAAACCTTCAAAGGTAACCGCCTTACTGGGAAAACCACACACTGAAATTAATGCGGTTAAAGCAGAGGCTCCGGGAAGGGGAACCACAGGAAACCCAGCATCCCGCACATGACGAACCAAGATTTTTCCAGGATCACTGAGCCCTGGAGTACCTGCGTCGGAAACGTAGGCCACAGATTGCCCCTGCTGTAGCAGCTTGACAATTCCAGGAGAACTCTGTTTTTCATTGGCAGCCCGGCAGCTGATTAAATGGGCCTTGATATCATAATGATTTAATAACTTAATGGACTGCCTTGTATCTTCACAGGCAATGGTCTCCACCTCTTTGAGGATTCTCACTGCCCTGTAACTTATATCTTCCATATTACCGATGGGGGTAGCCACCATATAAAGAGTACTCATGTTTCTACTCTACCCCAGGATGGAATAAAAAATCCATAGTAAATGTGTGGAGGGGAATAATAAGTGATAGATTTACATAGCCCATCTCTGTTATGATACCTAATCATTCAGCAGGAGGAATCATGGATAGATTAAACCGTTATAAAGTGGTACCGGTGGTTGTGGTCCCATCGGTGGACAAGGCACTAAGATTAGCTGAGATATTATTAAAAGAAGACCTTCCTATTCTGGAAATAGTATTCCGTTCCGAAGTGGCTGGCCGGGCATTGAAGGAGGTAAAAGAGCAGTTTCCACAATTATTACTGGGAGCAGGAACAGTTCTAACCACAGAGGATATTGATATTGCAGAACAGGCCGGAGTAGATTTCATTGTCAGCCCTGGCTTTAATCCAACCATGGTAAAATACGCCCAATCCAGGGGAATGACCATGATTCCAGGAATAAGTAATCCAAGTCTGGCAGAACAGGCCATGCAGATGGGATTAACGCTCCTCAAATTTTTTCCCGCTGAATTAAACGGCGGAATCCCCATGATTCAGGCCCTTCAATCGGTTTATCCTCAATTAAGATTGATGCCCACCGGAGGAATCCGAATGAGCAACCTTAAGGACTATCTAGCCCTACAGGCTGTGGTTGCCTGCGGAGGCAGTTGGCTGATCCCCAAGGACAGCCTTGAGTGGGGAAACTGGGAATTGATTACCCAGCGAATCCGTGAAACCAAGGAATTATTGGGCCCATAGCCGATGTTCATAGAAATATTGGTCATTGTTATTCTGCTTCTTTTTTTACTGCTAATGCTTATTTATTCCAAAAAGGAAAAACCAAGCAGGCAAAGCTTCTGGGATGATATCCGAGAGGAGAAATTGCCAGTTTATCGGCTATGCCCTCTATGCAAATCCCCCCTGGAGAAAGGAGAAAATGTCTATTCTCATCTTTACCCGGGTCACCCTGACGGTATGATGCATATCTTCGGCTGCCCTCATTGTTATGATAAAGATAGGTCCATGGCTATCCAGAGATATTGCCCCTATTGTCATGAAGCCCTGAGTCAGGAAGGTTATGTCATCGCCCGGGTATTCCAAAAACCCGGAAAAACCCAAGTCCATGTATTGGGCTGCACAGGTTGCAGACTTCGCAATTCAGAAAATTAAATACCTACATCATAAACAGTTACCCAAATCCGACGGGAATCCTTTGTTTTTTTACAATATTTTTACAAGACAAATTACACAAGACAATTATTCTTGACAAATAGGGAGAAGGGAGTTACAAATAGTACACATGTAATATAACCCGAGGTATACAACTTTGACCAAGAGAATGATCTATCAAACAGTGGACACTAAAGAAAAAATACTCAGCGCTGCTGAGCAGCTTATTCTTGAGAAGGGTCTTTTTGAACTGCAGATGAAAGATCTGGCAGTAAAAGCCGGGATAAGTAGAAACTCCCTTTACCGTTATTTTAGAGATAAAGCACACCTGGCATTCACCTTGATGAAATTAAAACTCGAAAAAATAATTTTTCATAAACAAGATATTCAGGGAGAACTGGAAGGTGCCAACTGTTTAGATAAAATAAAGGACTATTATATAAAGGTTTGGATGAATCCGGATTTTCACCGGGATTATTTATTTCTAGCAGAATTTGATGCCTATTATTCCGGTGCGAGACAGCTTAGAGAGCCCATGGAAGATGAAGAAGGGATTTGTTACAACGAGCAATGGGATAATCTATACCAGTTATTAAAACAGGGGCAGCAAGAGGGATCCATCCGCATAGATAGAGATGCACATCTTTTATCGGTAACTCTGCTCAACGGCTTCAGAAGCCTGCAACAGAGACTTTTACTTAGGTCGGAAAGCCTATTAGAAATCCGACAGGGAGAACAATAGTAAATGTTAATTTGCTTGATCGATCTATTGATCGATGGCGTTAGGAGAAAAAACAATGGATAAAATTGATGTGGACAGTTTGTTAGAACGGATGACCATGGAACAGAAGGTCTCTTTATTAAGTGGAAAAGATTTCTGGAATTTGCAAGATATAAAAGAACTGGGAATAAAGGGCCCCATGGTTTCCGACGGACCCCATGGGCTGCGCGTACAGAGAGCTGAAAAGGATCATTTAGGCATAGCTGCCTCTCAAAAAGCAACCTGTTTCCCTCCTGCGGTAACCCTGGCCAGTTCCTGGGATAAAGACCTCCTGAAAGAGGTGGGCCAGGCCCTTGGTGAGGAATGTCAGGAAGAAAATGTCGCAGTATTGCTGGGACCGGGTATCAATATAAAACGCAGTCCTCTGTGTGGTAGGAACTTTGAATATTACTCTGAAGATCCTTTGCTTTCAGGAGAATTGGGTGCTAGTTTTATCCAGGGGGTACAAAGTCAGGGTATCGGAACCAGCCTTAAACACTTTGCAGCCAACAACCAGGAACATAACCGCCTTGTGGTCGACGCAGTGATAGACCAAAGGACTCTTAGAGAAATATATCTCAAGGGATTTGAAATCGCAGTAAAGAAATCCCAGCCATGGACAGTCATGTGTTCCTATAACAAAATCAACGGAGAATACGCCAGTGAAAATAATTGGTTGTTAAATGAAGTTTTAAAGGATGAATGGGGACATCAGGGCCTGGTGATTACCGATTGGGGTGCAGCAAATGATCGAAGGAAGGGTTTAAAGGCCGGTTTAGAATTGGAAATGCCCTCCAGCGGCGGCGTGAACGATCAGTTGGTAATTCAAGGCGTAAAGGCTGGAGAGATCTCCATGGATCATCTGGATAGAGCTGTGGGCAGAATTTTAAAACTCTATAAAAAGGCAGCAGAAAACAACAGGGAAAATGTAGTCTATAACCGAGAGAACCATCATCAGCTGGCATTAAAGGCGGCTGAGAAATCCATGGTGCTGTTAAAAAATGATGATGATCTTCTGCCATTACAGAAAAATCAATCCATCGCGGTGATAGGTGCCTTTGCAAAGACTCCCCGATATCAGGGAGCAGGCAGTTCACAGGTAACCCCCACCCAGTTAAGCAATGGATACGATGAACTGTGCCTATATACCGGGAGCCAGTTCCCCTATGCCGAAGGATTTCTCCTGGACAGTGAGGAGATTCTGCAAAACATGGTGGATGAGGCTCTTTTCCAGGCATCAAAGGCAGAGGTGATTCTATTATTCGCAGGTCTACCTCCCATGTTCGAGTCAGAGGGCTTTGATAGAAGCACCATGGAAATCCCAAAGAATCAGCAGTACTTGATTGAGCAGTTAGCCAGTCTGGGAAAAAAGATTGTAATTCTACTGAGCAATGGCTCTCCTGTGGAAATGCCCTGGCTTAACCATTGTCAGGCCCTTCTTGAAACCTATTTAGGTGGCCAGGCAGGAGCAGAAGCGGCGGTGAGGATTCTTTTCGGAGAGGTGAACCCTTCAGGAAAACTAGCTGAAAGCTTTCCAAAGAATCTTAGGGATAATCCCAGTTATGCCCATTTCCCAGGCCATGGCCGGCAGGTGGAATATAGAGAAGGATTGTATGTAGGTTACCGCTATTATAACAGCGTAAATAAAAACCTGCTTTTCCCCTTCGGTTATGGCCTTTCCTATGGAGAATACATATACAGAGACCTGAAAATTTCTAAAAATACATGGACCAAGGGAGAGGACTTGAGTTTTTCATTCACCCTTACAAATCAGGGTGATATGGATGGAATGGAGACAGCGCAGTTCTATATTAAAAAGGTAGAAAGGAATAATTACCGTCCATATCATGAATTGAAGGGCTTTTGCAAGGTAGAACTTAAAAAGTCGGAATCCAAGGAGATAAGCTATTCACTGGATGAAGAGGCCTTTCAGTTCTACCATGAAGAAACAAATAGCTGGCAGATAGAACCAGGTGTGTATACCCTTCAGATTGGCAGTTCAAGCAGAAATATTGAATTAGAAGCAGAAATAACCATTCAATCGGATTTTCAAGAAGCCTTCAGTGGGCCAGCCATCTATATGAATCCTCCCGCTGAGAACTTTTCACCGGGGGACAGGGATTTCCAAGAATTACTAGGCCGGGAGATTCCCATTCCAGAGGAGACAAAACCCTTCCACAGAAATTCCACACTAGGTGAAATCAAAAAAACCTCAAAGGGGAAAAGGATATATAGAGAAGTCTCAAAAAGGATAATAAAGCTATTTGAAAATCAGAATGACCCAGAGTTTATGAATATGATTATTCGTATGATCGACGGCATGCCCCTTAGGTCCATGGTTTTGATGGGCCAGGGAAAGATGTCCTATGCCAAGCTGGATGCCATGATCTATATGCTCAATAACAGAGGTTTAAAGGGACTTTGGAAATTTCTAAGAACTAAATAGCCTATGTTACAGAAGTTGAGGAAGAAACCACCACACGGTTTCTTCCCTGCTCCTTGGCTTGATACAAGGCCATATCTGCCAAACGATAAAGGTCGCTGTCTGTAACATCCTGATTGGGGACAAGGGATAATATGCCCAGGGAAATGGTTAGGAATTCCCCCACACTGCTGCTCTCATGAATTATCTCCAGGGATTCTACCTCTTTGCGAATACGTTCCGCCAGATCTTCGGGAGTTTCATTCTTCAGATCCCCCTGAATGATTACCGCAAATTCTTCTCCCCCAAGCCTGAAAACCTGATCTGTTGAACGACGGAAAAGATCACTAACTGCAGTGGCCACCTGAACCAAGGCCTGATCTCCAGCAAGATGACCATAGGTATCGTTGTATTGTTTAAAGAAATCCACATCCAAAATAACGGTGGTTATCCGTTGATGATTACGTTTAGCTAAATTTAAAGATTGGCGGATCATAGTATTAAAATATCTACGGTTAAAGACCTGGGTTAATCCATCTGTTTGAGATAGCTTTTCTAATTCTTTTCTGGAATCTTCCAATTCCTGTTCTCGTTTTTTTCTTTGAGATATATCTCGCAATGAAGCAACCCTTACTGGTGTATCTCCCGAAGAAAGAAGACGGGATTGAATTTCAAGATCAAAGATTTCTCCGCTTTTACGAATTCCAAGGGTATCGTAAAAAAAGTTTTCCTCACTCTTAAGTATTTTTAATAATTTCTCATGCTCTTGGGGTGCCATATAATCCAATAGGTTTTTACCCAGCATTTCCTCAAAACTGCAGTGAAACATTTCACCTAGCTGACGATTACCATCAACGATAATACCATTGCTATAAAATAAGATTCCCTCATAGGTCAGGTCGGATAACTTTTTAAAATGTTCTTCTGCGGCTTTTCTTTTCTCAACCTGGCGGCGTAAAGAAAGATTCCAGGCAAAAACCACCAGCACTACAACAAGAAGAATGAGCCCCCAGCGAAGAATATCCATTGGAGTTCTATTGATGGACTGAGTAAAAACTGAGGGACCTGGTAAGATCCTTTCGCCTTGGTCTATTAAATCATTATGAGATTGAAGAAAACTCTTAGCATTCACTGCATTTTCAATGGGTAACATCAATCCTATAAGGAGGAGAAAAAGGGTAACAACATATTTCATAATAATAAAAGTTTAGTCCAAGCTGCAAAAAAAAACCATTTTTACACCGCAATAAAAGTTTTTTTTACAACAGTGGATTTTTGTCCAATAAGCCAGGCAAACATAAAACCCAGAGCATTAAGCAAGATGTCATCCACATCAAAACATCCCAGAAAAAAAACCCATTGAAGCCCTTCAATACAAAGTGAGATTAAGATTCCCATAAAAAACAATTTCACAGGGGTTTCTTTTTTTTCATTAGCCTTTTTAAGCAGAGGGTAAATAAAAGCAGGCGGCATTAATAGACCAAGATTTCCGGCAATATTTAATAAAAGAGTATCCAGGGGATATCCCTTATACAGGATGCTAAAAATGGTATACAGGGGAAGAATATTCCAACTGCGGGTTCCCCGGGTACGCCCGCAGATGGGGCTTAAAAATAAGAGATAAAAAATGAGTATTAGGTAAACCAAAAGAAGAAACCATAAATCCCTTTTGGACAGAGCTAAATAGACTCTATTGTCCTTCATGAAACCACCGGGAAAAAAGAAGAGAAATAATAATCATCAACAGGGTAAATGAAAAAACCAGCATGTATAACCTCCTGCCTTAAGACTACACATTAAGTAGGGCAGAATTGTGGCAGGAGGAGATCAAAAATCCCGTATCTTCATATATAAGAAACCAGTATTTTTTACTTTTTATTCTCCAATGGTAAGGCGTAGCACTACGGCATTGGTAATATTGTAAAAATAGACGTAATCATTTTTAAACAGCAGGCTGTCCTCCAAATAAAAGACCTGCCCAAGAGGATCCCCAGCCCTTCCTTTCAAATCGTACTGCCGAGAACGCTGATAATCCGGTTCTTCTTTATTGGGATCACCCTGGCGTCTCTCCTGGAAAAAGGAGAACCTATTATCTTCAATACTCATGCCTCGAAGTATAAACAAGTTTTCCTGGCTATCTTCTGAACGCTCGATTCTGAGCTTCTGCCAAAGATTTTCTGTTTCGGGGAAGAATATGTCATATATACCTTCAGAGTTAATCAAATAATAATCGGTTACCATCAGAGAGGATTGGGATTCCCATTCTCCCCCAGCCTGACGGATCTCATTGAATGTCATGGTAAGTTTATAATCTTGAGGATCATAGCTATAGGAGCCCCGATATTCGAAGAGAGTCTGGAATTGAACTCGCTGATTATTAAAGCTCATCTGTAAGTGTTTTTCAACACAACTTCCGTCAACATTAAAGATAAAGTTCAACGGATCGGCACCCAATTTTGTATTGTCCAGAGTAAGGTCCAAAGTCTCAATGAAATAACCCTGGAGATCCACCTCTTGAGTATCCAAAGATATTTCGAAAAAGGCAGGATAATCCAGCTTCTGACTTTTGCTGAGATTAACAACCTCTACCTGGAAGGGTTCTATTGGTTCTATGAGCTCTAATTCAACC
>JAQICO010000076.1 GCA_027858495.1 Spirochaetaceae bacterium | reverse complement strand
ATTCTAAATGCCGGCCGGCAAGCTCCATCAGCCAAGAACCGACAAGCATGGCGTTTCATTTCTCTTCAGAATGAAGAAATGAAGAAGAATATCCAAGCATATTGTTATCACGATGAACGGGTTAGTAATGCCGCAGCGGTAATTCTTTTATGTACCACCAATATTGATTATAAGATGCCCAACGGTCAGTTATCCTATCCCATGGATCTTGCCTTCGCCGCATCATATATGACACTTCAAGCTCAATATGAGGGCTGGGATAGTGCCATTTTGAGCACCTATCAGGAAGAAGGAATTCAACAAATATTGTCGATCCCTTATTCCATGAGGATTCCCTTAATCCTTCTTTTAGGTAAAAATCCCTCTAAGGGAAACTCCGTTAAGAAAAGATTTGATAAAAAGAGGATTATTTCCTACGATCACTGGTAAACTTTAAAGGACTCCCATACGATGATATATATAAGGGGAAAATGGATCAGCTATGGCAAAACGTACAAGAAAACCTATCATTGATATTCCTGTTAAAATGCTTTTTACAGAGCAGGGGGTTTCATTCTTTTTAAAAAATAATAAGAAACTTAACCGTTTTGATATGGCTGATAATACGAAACAGTATGGTCTATTGATAAATCAAGTGACCCCGGTCTCCATGCAGAATATGATAAATATAGGTTATGTCTCACGTATCGAAATATCCAGGCCTGAATTTATGTCTAAACGATCAGAAATAATGGATTTATCAAAACTGATATCCTACAGTTTCTTTTATCGTCAGTTCGATGAAGAAGTGGCCCATCTTCTACAAACTTCAGAGACAATCAAAAGTTGGAACCGAAGTAATCCTTCCAATATTATTGACAATAAAACCAGAATAAAAGACTCTGTCCTTAAACCTATTATTGAACAAAGCAAAAGTAGAGTACAGCAGATAAAAAATACAATTATGCATCCTGTAATGCAGACTATTTCAAAAAATGAAACCATGGGCGCAGATGAAAAAAATGTGCAAATCTTTTTATGTGAGAAATTTTTAAATTCAATTAGTCCCTTTTCTTGGTTTGTTATGGTAAAATTTTATTCGTCCTTTGAATATGACGATGTTTTTCCAAAAATTGAAAAAATACTTGCAGCATATATTCAACGTTCCAGTATTGCAGAGTATTTATCTTTGGTATTGATGGAGTTAAACCTAAGCGCCGAAGCTCGCAATATGAGAACCTTTGTGGATAGTAAATATCAAGGGACGATCTCCTATGAGTCCATCGTTTTTGATCCCGAAAAAAAAGGCAAATTGATGGCTGAGATGGAAAAGGCTCAGGCCTTTATTTCGGTGGCGTGGAAAATAGGTGCAAAGACAGAACATTCCATCGGTATGGATAAAAGATTAGAGGTGAGTGTCTACAACAAGGAAGCTGAATTTGTGGAACTTAAAGAAGCCTTGGATAAGAAGATGAACAGCGATATCCGACATAGTACCCTGGTAGATTTTTACAGGAGTTCTGAATCTAACAGTGCAGAAATCGGTTTAAACTATTTGAGTTATTTACTGGAAGAATGTGAGAAGGTTGGGATTAAATTTTCTTCTCGGGTTAATGAAATCCGTGGAGGGAAATCCTTTATCACCCTGGCTATTCAATTCTAAAAAACTAATAGGCCACATTCAATAGAAAAATATCCACCTTGGGGATCTGTTCTTCTAAAAGAAAGGATAATCTTATACCTCCACTAAATTCTAGTGGAATTTGCAGGGGATAGAAGTCCATGATAAATTCCGTACCCACAGAATTATACAGATCTTCCTGATTATATAATCCATCATAAAAGAATTGCACTCGTAATCGGCTTACAAATAATAGACGGGTTAGTTCTGCTTCAGGATAGGCTAAAGGAATCTGATAGTTTATGGACCATGTTTGTTGAGATTTAAAATCCTGAGCTTCCCACCCCCGGGGAAATTTTAACAGACTGCTTAAATCACTTTGATTCAATTGATAACCGTATTCCAATTGAATATGATGTTTCCAAGGGCCTGTGAACCCAGTCATAGTGCTTACTCCGTAAAGCTGTTGAGAAGTATTATTTAAAGGCAACGAACAAAATAGGTATATATTGTTTTCCCAAGAATCTCCAATATCTCTGACGGATCCTGTTTGTCCCATTTGAAAATTCAAATCACTTTGAAATTGTATGGATAAATCTTCCGATGATGTATCAGAATTAGAATAGATGGCTTGCAGACCTAGATCCAGCGGCGCATGCAGATAAAAGGAGGCTCTGTCAAATCCAAGGGGAAATTCAATCCCCATGGTTCCCTGGCTTACTTCATCACCCCACTGTTTCCATGGTATTTCCTGCTCCAATTGCAGCTCCAAGGGAATAATTCCCATAAAATACTGTCCCCAAAAACGCAGGCTCGTCTGTTTAAGATCCTGGTTGTAAAGCAGACTCATTTCCCATTGATTGGTACCTAGAGGATCCTTTGACATTAGTGAAAAAGGTATTACTGGTCCCCAAGGTAATTCCCCTGACAGGCTATAAAAGCCCCATCCATAGGGTTGGAAATAATCCCCTTTATAGGGTACTACTTCCCTGGTCAAATTTATTGAATTCTCATCCACATTTTCAAGTTCTCTATGTGCAGGAAAAAGAGAGATATACCGTTGTATTTCCTGATCCCAGGAAATATTTTCCCAGATGGGGTCTTCCCAATAACCCAATTGTTCACCCTGGGAAGAATTAAATCCCACCAGGTATAAATCTCCCTGTTCATCAGTGGCGGCACCATTTACACCCAGGCCACCTCGTTGAAGGCGTAATGGTCCTTGGGGAGTTAGTTGTATCAACTCTTGGCCTTCTGATGTATTAAGAATAAAAGCAGGATTTTCATCATACCAAAATGGTTTTTTTATTGTCATCGGTATGGCTGATGTAAGGGGTTCCATGGTTCCATCATTCAAATTGATTTTGATCAATTGGTTTCCCTGATTCAATTGAACCACCAATAAAATCTCTTCTCCATTTTTCGACCAAGACGGCCAATGTGCAGCCACAAAATCATCCAGGGGAAATCGCTTAAGTTCCTCACCCCGCAGGTCCATAATTACCAGTGCATATTTGCCTTGAAATGTGTAATCCAAAAGAGCAATACGTTGGCCTTGAGGATCTATTTCTGGACAAATGTAGTTTCCCGGTTCGGTGATGATTTCTTTTTGGTCTGTCAACTTATTCCATAGTACAATTTGACTTTTTATATCCAAAGGGCGGCTTAAAAAACTGATTTTTTGATCCCAGATCAGGTAATTATCCCTTGCCGAAAGGCGGGTTAGGGGATCTATCCTCATGGATAAATCCTGTTCCTCTTCTTGGAGAAACCCATATAGTTTATTTTCTTCTTCGGCTGTACTTTTAAGATAAACCAGATGATGATCCAATATCAATG
>JAQICO010000022.1 GCA_027858495.1 Spirochaetaceae bacterium | reverse complement strand
TTCCATCCGTAATCCCCTGGAGGTGGCTTTAAGCGCAGTGAATCGAAAAACCCTTACAGACCGGTACATTCCCTTTTCATGGATCAAGCAATATAAAAAGAAAGGGCAATCCTATTGGCGTTGGACCTTCACCGGTAAGGAACCCCTTTTTCAATGTTTTGATTTGGAGAAGATTACTTTATTTCAGTGGTATCTGCTGGAATGGATCGAGGTGGAAAATCGGGCCATGGATTTTCTTCGGCAGTATCAAAAAGACGGGGATTGTTTTACCCTTTTGGTTCCCCAGGATTTAAACGATCCAGAAAAAATGAGTCAAATGATGGATTTCTTTCATCTAGAGCAAAGGAAGAAAAATCTGGATTTCAGGGGAAAACGCAATAGGAACCATTGTTCCACCCTACTAAACGATTCTCACCGGGTTCAATTTGATCAGCTTATTGCCGCTGTGCCTAAAAGTTTTCTTGAAATCTTTACTAAGCCACCATATAGTGATTGCCCATGGGCAGACCTTTTTTACACAGATAAGGAATAGTAGGAGAAGCAATGGGAACAAGTCTAAATAACTTTATATATACCGAAGGACTAAAAATCCTGTTCATGCGTTCGGGAGGTCATTTTATCGATACGGATTTTCCCGACGCTCCTATGATCGCTCCGCCCAAGGGCTTACTGCAGCTGGCTGGTCTTTTTAAGGATGATCCCCAGGTGGAAACAGGGCTGCTGGATGTTCTCGCTTACCCGGATTTTAAAAGTTTAAAGAAGGATAAAAAAAATCCTCCCTTCTATTTTGGGATGAAGGATCAAGAGATTTTAAAGAGGGTGGGGGAGTATAATCCCCATATAATCGCCGTAACTTCCACGGCAAACTATTATATCAACGACACCATCAAGATGATCAATCTACTTAGAAAATCCTTTCCAAATTGTTTTATTGTGGTGGGCGGCCCCGATGCTACCAACGATTATGAAGACTATTATACCAAGACCCAGTCCATGGATCTGATCGTTCTAAGAGAAGGCGAGGAAACCTTCAAAGAGTTGGTAACCCTGTTGATGCAGGGTAAGGACTGGCAAAAAATCCAGGGTATTGTTTATCAAGAGGATGGGGCTCTGGTTAAAACAGAGGAACGCCCCTATGTCCAGAACTTGGATGACTACCCCTGCGATTACAGCATTGCAGATTTTGAAAGCTATTATCATCTCACCAAAATTGGTTACCCCTCCCGGCTTAATTTCAAATATCCCGGCTCTTATAAGTCCATAGATATGGTTACCAGCCGGGGCTGCTCTTATAATTGTTCCTTCTGCTGCATTCATCTTCATATGGGTAAAAAGACCCGGTTAAGATCGGTGGAAAATGTTTTAGCAGAGATGGAGGAATTGGTAAAAGTCTACGGGGTGAGGAACTTTCATTTTGAAGATGACAATCTTCTTTTTGATCTTGAACGATTCAAAAATATTTTACGGGGAATCATTGCCAGGGGTTGGAATATTACCTGGGACACCCCCAACGGAGTCAGGGCCGATCTGGTGGATCAGGAGCTGATGGAACTCTGCCGCGCATCGGGATGTACCTATCTGGTATTTGGAATTGAGAGCGGAAGCAAAAAGATTATCGATACTGTGATCAACAAAAAAATATCCCTGGAGGATTATATTCGTGCCTGCCGTCTCTGTTGGGAAAATGAAATAGACACCATGGCCTTTTTTATCTTTGGGATGCCCGGAGAGACCAAGGAAGATTTGCTTAAAACCTATTATTTTGCCTTTGATCTATTTAAAAAGTACAATACAACGCCCATCTTTCAGCTGTGGCGCCCCTATCGTAATACCGACATGGAACTGGGCCTGAGGGACAGTTCCAATATTGGAGAGCCGGTGCTTTATTCAGTGTTCAAGGAATACCGCATTCCCTATACTCTCTTTTACAGCAGGGTGTATGAGGATGAAGAGATTACCCTGGAATTTATTGCCTATTATTTTGAAAAGTATCTCAAAGACAGTGTAAAGGTGGCCTTTAGAAACTGGCTGAAGGTAGCTCAAAGACGGCCCCTTATGTATTTCACCACCCTTTTTCAGGTTCTCGGAATCTTTATCAGTTCTATTTTTAATCCGTCACGGTCTAGAAAGAGACTGCAGCTCTATCTTTCCAGTTCCGGTCTGCTGCCCTTTGCTCAGATGCATAAAATGGGTAGAAAGAAGCCCCACTAACCCAGCCGTTCTCCCGAGCGAAGTTTCTCTCTTAGAAGGTTGAGCTGTTTTTCATGGTCTCTTAGGAATTGTAGACTCTCCTTTTCCTGTTGACTTTGTTGGATGATTTTATGGATGCCTCCATTTTTGAGTACCACCCTTTTATGAGCCAGCAGAGCTATTAGAGGATCGTGGGTAGCTATAATGGTTATGTTACTCTCTTGCAGAAGCAGAGTGATGGCCTTTTCTCTATGGATACCAGCATTTTCAATTTCATCCACCAGAATCACCGGAGCCTGACTGATATAGATGGCATCGGCTATCATCAATGCCCTGGCCTGTCCCCCCGAAAGGTTGGTCATGGAGGTATCGGCCAGGAAGGCTTCTCCGCAGAGAGAACAGGCCTGCTGTATTACCCTTTTAATACTTCCCTTCATTCTGCTGCCCCGGCTCTGATTATGAATATTCAAAAACTCTTCAACCGACATGTCTAATAGATAATTCATGGTCTGGGATATCTGTGCAATGGGTTTATTGGTCTGAAAGAAGCGCAGGTTATCATCCACCTCTTCTAGGTTGAGCAAAATCCTTCGACCCGATGGGGAATCCTGCTGAACCAAACCCTCAATGTCACTGAGAAAAAGAGATTTCCCCGAACCAGTTGGACCTACCACTGCAATTATTTCACCCCGACACAGGGTCAGCGGTTCTTTGAATTCGATTTTCCCTTTTTTATCGGTACCGGGAAGAATGGTAAGGCTCTGGATTTCGGGAATAGGTAGAGCGGTATGGCTGAGTTCTCCATGGAGAATTGCAAAAAGATCTTCGGTCTGTACTCCCGCTTCTTCACAGAGATACTGTATTGAGGATTTATCCCCATTCTGTAGAGGAACACCCAACTCCTCCAGTATTTTCTCAATTTGCGGGTATTCCTTTTTTAA
Source organism: Spirochaetaceae bacterium (assembly GCA_027858495.1). Lineage (GTDB taxonomy): Bacteria > Spirochaetota > Spirochaetia > DSM-2461 > DSM-2461 > JAQICO01. The sequence goes on along the minus strand of JAQICO010000022.1, from coordinate 903 downwards.
CTGAGATATGGATAGTGCTTCTTTTCCGGGATTCTGGTTTCCCCGGGCTGATCCTTTAATCAATGCTGCCCTCCAGTTTGCTGGAAATTCCCGGAAGATCCATAAGTTTTACATTGCCGCTGGCATAGGTCTCTCCGGCTCTTTGCTCGCCCAGGCAGAAGGAACATACTGCTCCGGGCATGGGGAAACGTAAATGTAGAGGGACAGTGCTGTCAAAGCTTTGTGCTTGGGATATCAATCTGGCTAGCAGCTGACTGTTCTGGCCGGTTAGGCCGTTAACCTCCAGCAATTTCGCCCGGCGGTTGATTCGGGATATTTCCGTCCTAAAGACTTCCCTTTCGGCTTGACTGATCATATCTCCCCTGGTTAGTACCACCACATCGGCAGACTTCAGCAGAGGACCGACCTTCTGGGGCGCTCGAATCCCGCTGAGCATATCCAGTACGGTGATGGAAAGGTTGTTTTTTAGATGGGGAGAACAGCGGTTACAGAGGCCTGCGCTTTCTATAAAAAGGTAGTCGGCCTTTTCTTTTATTCCGTATCGCGTAATTCTTTCCAGGTTGGATGCCAGGTAATGGTCCGGGCAGATATAGGTGGAAAGACCCACGATTGCTTTAATCCCCTGGCGTTTATATTGCTCATCATCCTTAGCCGTAAGACAGTCCAGTTTTACAACTGAGCAGCGTTGCTTTTGTTTTTTTAGATGCTTGATCACATGGATCAGCAGGGAGGTTTTCCCCACCGAGGGAGGGCCGCCGGTGATAATCAGTTTCATCGGGAGGTTTCCAGTTTGAAGTTTTTTAAGAGTTCTCTTAAGAAATCATCGGGGATATTTTCTACCAGGGATTTCCAGGGCCGGGTGATTAATTTATCCAGAGGAATTTCTGCTTCTATATCTTTATG
>JAQICO010000453.1 GCA_027858495.1 Spirochaetaceae bacterium | reverse complement strand
TTCCTACACCGGGCCGGTCTTCCACTAGCAGGTGAAGACTTGAAAAAAAGGCTATAAGGCTCAGTTTTACCTGGTCCTCCTTGCCTATAAAGCGCTGATTTATACAGCTATGAATTTCCTTCAGTTTTTTTGAGGCTTTTTGTGTATCCATGATTACATCCTAACATAGGTATTAAGCTAGCTCAATTATAAAAGGTTCTGCAATGATTTATTTTCTAAATCTATAAACATCCATGAAGTTATTTATTATATTAAATATTGTAATCAAAACAATTATTCATGAAATGAACATTTAATCTATTTCTTAGGAGGAAAAAAATGGAAGTATTATTAAAAACCGGTGATAGCTGCCCCGATTTCTCATTACAAGACCAAGATGGTAAAACCCGTGGCCTGAAGGATTATCTGGGTGCGCCTTTGCTGATTTATTTTTATCCTAAAGCCCTGACCCCGGGCTGTACCACCCAGAGTTGCTCCGTAAGGGATGCCCAGGAGAATTTGCAAGGTTTAAACTGCGCCTCCCTTGGAATTAGTCCAGACGAGGCAAAACTTCAGAAAAAATTTACCGATAAACACCAACTGAATTTCCCATTACTCTGTGATACACAAAAAGAGATGGCCCAGGCCTTTGGAGTATGGGGGGAGAAAAAAATCTATGGTAAAAGTCATATGGGAATAATACGCTCCAGCTTCCTCATTAATTCCCAGGGGAAAATTGCCGCAGCATGGTACGGAGTAAAACCTGGTGATACAGTTCCAAATGCCATGAAGGTACTCAATGATTTTCAGGAATAGGGCTATGCTACTATCCATTATCTAAATCATTATCTTGGATTGCTGCAGGTTCGTCTTAAAAATTTGCAAAAGACTACTGAACAGACTAAAACTATTTAGTAAGATCTGGATTCTTCACTCTTCTTGAGTCTTAAGTAGGTTATTTGGATTTAAAACGTATTTAGGGGAGCCTTTATGAGATATATTGGGGAAATTTTGGTGGAAAATAATCTTCTTAGCAAGTCAGACTTGGATAAAGCCCTGGAGATTCAGTCAGAACAGACTAAACGGCAGCATATAGGAGAAATCCTTATTTCTATGGGATTAATCACTGTAGATGTGCTAATGAAGTATTTGGACGTGCAATTTCAGGCTAATAACGTAAAATCAGGAAAAATCTCATAACCATAGTGCAGGAGAAAGGTGAGTTTACTAAAATAGTTTTTAAAACAATTCTTCACCTAATTAGCAGAAATGGGGTGGGCAGCTTTTATTTCTTATTTTTAAGCTAAAAGATTAAAAATGCTTTATAAGAAAAACAGGCCAGTAATATATACTGGCCTGTTAACACTTTACTAATTGCTCCCCCGGACAGATTCGAACTGCCGACAAGATGGTTAACAGCCATCTGCTCTACCGGCTGAGCTACAGGGGAATGCTCAAATGCGATTAAGAATATAGCTTATAGGGAAAAATCTGTCAATAAGTCCTTGGTATTTTTTTTCTTAATCTTCATGCAATAATTCTGCCACTTCCCTGAAGGATTTTAATAGATGCTTAAAATCTTCATGGTCTATATCCCTGTGGAAAACAAATCGAAAAAGGTTTTCATGTAGATCGTAGGTAAGAATATTTCTTTTTTCAAGAAGTTCCAGAAAATGCTTTCTAGCATCGAGAGAATCCTTCTTTAGACTCATAAAAACCATATTGATTTGAACCGAAGATGGATCACATTGGAACGGTGGTAATTGAGAAATTAATTCTGCCAGTTCCTTGGCTTTTTGGTGGTCTTCCTACAATCGGGGAAGTTCTTCGTTCAGGGCTACCAGGCCTGCTGCAGCAATAATTCCTGCCTGGCGCATGCCTCCACCCATGATTTTACGGTTATACCGGGCTTCTTCTATGGTGGCTTTTTCTCCAAGCAGCAGAGATCCCACCGGAGCAGCTAAACCCTTGGATAGGCAAAACATCATGGTGTCGCAGTTCCTGGCTATTACTCTGGGTTCTATTCCACTGGCCAGGGCTGCATTAAAGATTCTGGCACCGTCCATGTGTAGGGGGATTCCCCATTGTGATGCCCCACGATATATTTTTACCAATTCTTCCAATGGGTAGATTACACCGCTGCCCAGGGCATTTTCCACTTCTATTAGGCCTGGAGCTGGGTAATGGATATCCTTGTTCTTTCTAATTTTACCTTCAATTTCATGCCAGGTCAGCCATGGGTTTTCAGAGTCTATACAACGTAGCTGGGTTCCGCTGATCACCGCTGAGGCTCCGGCTTCGTGGGCCACTATATGACAGTCATCGGCCAGATAGACCTCCGACCCCCGGGGAGCCAGGGTTAATAGGGCCAGTTGATTGGCAAAGGTCCCAGAGGGTACCAGAAGGGCTGCTTCTTTGCCCATCAATTCTGCGGCATATTCCTCCAGGCGGTTTACCGTAGGATCCTCACGGCTTACATCGTCTCCAAGGGTTGCGTCATAGATGGCCTTTCTCATGGATTCTGTAGGCTGTGTAACTGTGTCCGATCTTAGATCAATCATATTTCCTCTCCCGAAATAGTATAGACCAGACCAATTGAGCGGGCAATGTATTTTTTTCTTAAGAAAAGGACTTGTATCATCAATGAAGTGAACAGGGCTTTGGCCATGGATTCTTTAGATTTTAGTTTCCAAAGTGGTAACATTTTTATATCTTCTTAGCCTAGACTAACTTAAGGAGAAATTATGCCCAACTTAGAAGGAAATCCTATAACATTATCCGGCAGCCTACCTGGTTTAGGAGAGAACGCTCCAGATTTTTCTTTGGTTAATGGAGAATTACAGCAGGTCTCCCTTTCTCAGTTTATTGGAGAAAGGGTTGTATTGAATATTTTCCCCAGTATCGATACCGATGTATGTGCCACCTCTGTCCGGGAGTTTGAAAACAGGGCGCTCAATGAAGACAATGTGAGAATCCTGGCCATATCTAAAGATCTGCCCTTTGCCCAGAAGCGTTTTTGTATAAATCAAAATATACAGAAAGTTCACACCCTTTCGGGTTTCAGAGATACAGACTTTGGGAAAAATTATGGATTGGACATTTTAGACAGCCCCATTGCTGGTTTATACGCAAGAGCTGTGGTGGTGGTGGATGAGAAGGGAAGGGTCATTCATTCTCAGATGGTTCCTGAAATATCCCAGGAACCCAATTATAAGGCTGCCTTGGACAGCTTGAAATCCACATAGATTGACAACCCTAAACAGGGGGTGTAGGATCAATCAAAATGACTAAAAAAAACTTTTTAATTTACCTTACACCGCTTGCTCTTTTCATTGGCCTTTTAGGCTCCTGTAGTAAGTCGGCGCTTATTCAACTGGATAAGGAAAAGCTCTTTTCTCTTTCCCTTGGAGTTATGGCCGATGAGTTGGATTACGTTTATAGAGAACGTATCCTGCTTCCCGGGACCAGCCATTTATATATGAAGGAGGGGATTTTCTATATCTCCTCACAAAACATGGCAAAGGTTATGGCCTTCAATTCCTATGGCGACCTGATGACCTTGATCTTTAACGAAGATCTTAACCCCCAGCCAAGGGATCTTGTTCTCTCTGATCTTCAGGGAAATTCCAATAAACGCTTTGTCCCTTGGAACTTTAATCGACCGGGACTTTTGGGACTCTCCGGTGATACTCTATTGGTTGAGGATATGGTATCCGATGATTTTGCCTACTTCGATGAAGAGCTCTTAGCCTCTTGTGATCGAATTTTACTGCGCTTTAATCCACAGGGTGAATATTTAGATTATATTGGAAGGGAAGGATTGGGCGGTAAGCCCTTTCCTCATATTCAGGATTTATCCTTCCGCAGTAATGGAGAATGGGTTGTCACCTGCAGAATTCCCCAAGGCTGGATGATTTACTGGTATTCTCCACAGGGTGAGCTGATATATCGACTCAAATTAGACCACGATCAACTTCCCTTTTTTAAAGAGGGCTATCAATGTTCTTTAACCCGTATCTTGGCCGACCCCCAGCAGTATAAATTATATTTGATGTGCAGTTTCTATCAGCAAGAACAAGGAAGAGATCTTCCCGTGACGCTAAACCGATTATATCAATTTGATTTGAATTCACGTACCTACGATGAGGGCATTAGTGTTCCCGATGAGATACGTACCCAGGGAGGAAAGGACCAGCGCTTTATCTATCAGTTAGCCGGGGTGACCCGTCAGGCTGATATGCTCTTTTTATCTCCCGTGGGTTATAACACTTTTATGGTAATGGGGATGGAAAGTCAGGGAAAAATCCTTTTTAAAGCCGAAATTTTCACGGGGGATGACCACAGCGTATATCAAGACTTTCACCTCTCCGAAGATGGAATCCTCTCTTCAATCTCCTATTTATCCGAGGGTGCCGATGTTTCCTGGTGGCGAACTGACCGCTTATTCAGGGAACGTAATCCGTGAGAGATAAGGGGCTACCGGAAGATTCCTTTTATATGCAGGAAAAGGAGAACCGCCAGAAGTTGCTCAATCAGTTTAAATCCTACGGTTATCAAAGAAGGCCGGTCAATTCCAATAGGCGGCTGCTCTTTTTTGACCTGCTGCTGATTGTGGTTATTATGGGAGTCCTTTACCCTATGATAATGCAGAGATATGGACCCAATCGATGGATCCAGGGGTACCGATACGACTACCGGGTTACCCTGATGAGAAATAAAATAATCCATACCCTGGAAGTGGAAGCCCGGCCCGATGGATCCCAGGAAACACCGGTGATAAAAATATACTTCAATACCTCCGATCTGGAGGAAATGGTCCCACTTCTGGATCTTGCACCTGCCCCGGGTGACATAAGAATTTTCACCCAGGAAGAATTTCCCCAAAGTCAGCCCAAACAGGCTGTCTGCACGGTGGAAATACAGGGTGAAACCCTTCATTTTCAAAAAAACTTGGGTCGTATATCCTATATTGCACCCTTTAAAAACATCTTTTCTTCTACGAAACTTGACGGATAAATTATTATCCACTATTCTCTAATTAAGAGGTAACCGTTATGCCCATGCAGATTTATTTATTGACCGTTCTGTCTTCTCTTTTAGGCGGTTTGTGTTTGTCTCGTCAGCTGCTTTCTGAAAAATTTGAGGGATTTAAACCCTTTGCAGAGCTTTTGGGGAATTCAATGTTCCATTTGATTTTAGGAATCGTAGCCGTACTTTCGGGAATCTTTTCCCTATTTACCTTCAGCCCTAATGATCTGGTTATCATTGGAGACTTGCTGCCTTCAGTTGCCTGTTTGACGGTGGGTGCCTTCCTTATTAGTGAATTCGCCTCCCAGGATGACGCTACGGGTTTTATTGCTACTCTTGCCAAGTTCAGCAGAGAGAAGGGCGCCCTGGTGGGTATTGCTGCCATGGGAATAGGTCTTCTTCATGCCATTATTCCCCTTGCTCTATTCTTGTAGGAGTTTGTATTGTCTTTAAACCAGTCCATCGCAGGGATTGTAATAAAAGAGGGTAAGATTCTTGTGATGAAACGATTGCCCAAGGGTATTATGGCCAATAAGTGGGAGTTCCCCGGCGGAAAGCTTGAACAGGGAGAGACCCCCGAAGAAGCCATGAAACGGGAATGGTTAGAAGAGCTGGAGGTTCCGGTGTCCCTGGGGCCTCTATTGGCTGAGAGCAACTTTATCCACGATGATAAGGAATTTTTGTTATTAAGCTACCAGGTTTTTCCAGAGAATGAAAACTGGGTATTCCATGAACATAGTGAATGCCGGTGGCTGCCGGTGGATCAGCTTCAATCTATTGATCTGGCCGAATCCGACCTTATAGCGGCTCGAATTATGTTTCCTGATAGTTTTAAATAGAACTCTATTTTTGGGTAAGATTAAACACTCCATCCCAATCCTCCTCCGGAGGCTGGATCATATATTCTATACACCGTTTGCTGAAAACCTGAGCCACGCCGTCTTTGGGGTTTTTTTCCAAAATATCCTGAAGTATATCGTGGGCATCTCCAAATTTCAGGTTCTCATAAAGTTCGATGGCTTTATCCCATTGATCCATCATGGAAATAAGGGGATGATCACTTTCGGATTTTATATCCAGCAATTCATAGAGTCTAATGGGGGTTTGAACACCCATAACCCTGACACTGTCCAATTTTCTAAGTAGAAAACTGTCGTCCAACTGCTCCTTGGTGTGGTGGCTTATTAAAATACCCTGAGTATCATACTGCTTATTTATTCCTTCCAGACGAGCAGCAAGATTCACTGAATTCCCCATAATGGTATAGTCCATTTTATTGGCTGTACCCATGTTCCCCACGATCATCTCTCCGGTGTTTATTCCAATTCGGGTAAAGAGCGGGTCTTTACTCAGTCCTTCATCCAAGATCATTTCGTTCAATTCATCCTCGGCCTTTTTCATCATCAGGGCGGTTTTACAGGCCAATTGTGCGTGCTGGTCCATGTGGATGGGGGCGCCAAAAAAAGCGATGATGGCATCTCCTTCGTATTTATCGATGGTGCCCCGATTCTCCATGATAATATCACTCATGGCCGAAAGGTATTTATTCAGCAGGGTTACCAGATCGGTGGGGTCCAGTTGTTCGGCAATGGTGGAGAAGCCCTTGATATCGGTAAATATGGCGGTCATTTCCCGTTTTTCACCGCCTAGATTCAATTTGCTAGGATCTTCCACAATCTCTTCGATTACTGTGGGAGAGAGATATCTTGAAAAGGCAGATCTTAAAAATGCCTTTTCTCTGATGGTGTCGAAGAAGCTTAGCGCAGATAGTGCCGTTATGGTGACCAACAGGGAAGTAATGGGTACCGCCACCCCAATGTATTGTTTAAACACCATAAAATAGAGCAGTAGTAATCCAATGGTGACCAGAAGAGTAGCTCCTCCGACTAATAAAGATCGCTGAATTTCCATTTTACGTATAACCATGGATAATGCCAGAGCTAATATTAGGGCTAGACAAATGGAAATTATACCCGGGCTATCATCGATAAATTCCTGGGATAAAATCATATTTGCCAAGGTGGAATAAAGGCCCACATTGGGGAACCGTTCATCAAAGGTGGTGAGTCCTACATCGGTGCCTCCGGTCAAATCTACCCCCACAAAACTGATGGAATTCTGGGTTTGCAGTTGAATTCTCTCTCTGAGGGATAATAATTTTTCCAGGTCCTCTCTATTGGAGCTGAAGAAGGATTGCACATATTCAATGGTTTCCTGATCATCGGGAGAGACATCCATTATTATGGTGTCCTCATAGCCTTCATTAAAATAGGAATAGGCACTTTGAAAGAACTTTTCTCGGTAACTCATATAGTCTTCTATCTTTAAGCCATCCATGTTAAATCCGTCGAGAATGGATTGTTTTATATATTGAGCCTGGTCATAAATCTCCACTGGAGTGTCGCCCTGGTCCCAATAATAGAAAAATCCGTATTCTTCCATGATTCTCAGGTTTTTAATAAATAGATTTTCCAATTTATAACAGCTGATTAAGTCCCAGGCCGAAAGGGTGTTAAAATCCTTAAATTCTTTTTTGGGCCATTTCATCAGAATCGAACCGTCTTGGCTTCTGGGAATTACAATATCGGTGGCAACTCCATCCAGCTGGGCATCATGCAGAATGATTTGTCGGTTATTCACCGCAATCTGCGGATTTTCCAGGATCTCAAGCATGGAGGTGAAGGTCAGCTGTCCGTAATACTGGTTGTTATATCTTTGAAGTAAATGTACGCTGCGGAGGTATCCGTCCGGGTCCACCGGAGCGTTGACAAACCCCGCGCCCATACCTTGGCTCATAAATGATTTTAGGGTGGGTATGATACCCAATTGAGCGATGGTTTTACTATCCCTATCTGCCTGTATATTATGCAGGGCTATATTTTCTTCCAGCCAGGGAAGATCATAGGGAGACATATCAAAGATTTCTCCTTGGGCAATATCTTCCTGGGTTATCATGACAAAGTTCTGGTAAGAATTTCCAAAAAAATGCAGTGTCTTGGCAAAATAAGCATCCACATCTCTGGTAATATGGTTTACTGAACGTGTTACCGATGCCTTTACCCCGTCATTTATATTTAGCAGTTCATCTCGGTAATAGGGCGCTTCGGAAGAAGTAATCAAACCCTGTTCCACACCGTCGGTATACTGGGTGATGGCATCTTCCATCTGATAGAAGCTGTTACTGAGGTTTTCCGGCAACTGTTCCTCGATATATTGAGGGTCCACCAGCATGGGGCTTTTATCGAAAAAATTAAGGTCGAAGATAACCTGTCGGGCTCCCAGTTCTTTTAGTAATATTATTGCATCGGCCACGATGTCCCTGGGCCAGGGGAATAGGCCTACCTGCTCCACCGCCGCGTCATCGATTTTTACAACCAATACCGAAGGATCCTCTGTCAAGGAAGGTAAGGCTCTTAAAAAGAGATCATAAATTTTGTGATCCAGGGAGCTTAAAAGCAACAATGAACTCAAAAAAACTGCTAAAAGGGGGATATAAATATATGTAAGCTTTTTCATGGTTCTTCATTATATAATATAAAAAGTGAATACACAAATAAATTAAAACCACATAAATAATTGCAATACTTGGCCTAGGCCGGGTGAAGGGCCGAAATACCTGGCTGCCCAGGGTGGCAATCATCTTGATATCTGCGGTTTTGCTGGGTCTGTTAGGATTTGGTCTATTGAGGGTGCTGCAGCGAATCCGCATCCAGCAGAAGAAGCCGGCGGACCTCCCTCTAAAAGAAATCGACAGCAACAAGCTTGGGCAGTTCAGTCGTCAGTACGAACTGACCCGGCGGGAACAGGAGATTCTAGAGATTTTGGTTCATGGAAAATCCAATAAGGAGATCTCGGAAGATTTATACATCTCAACGGAGACCACGAAAAAGCATATAAAAAATATTATGCGCAAGACCCAGGCTCGTTCCCGTTTGGAGATACTGGTGAAGATCTCCAATTTTTAATGCAGGGTTATACTTCATTCAGCCTCTTAGGTTCCTGTTGAATGGGGTGTATCCTTGGATATCAAGAATCTACGGAACGTAACTAATAGTTGGACCTGATTTAATATTATCGTAATAAACAATAGCAGCACTTTGGATAGCTTTATCCCTATAGAGACCTATTTTTAGGTAATTTCCAGCATTATTAAAACAGTTTCGTGCAGTATAACGAGTCTGTCCATTGGACTCTATTACAGTATCGTCCAGCCAAAACTCCATGAATCCCTGATCTGTGGTTGACCAAAAAACTCTGCTTGTTATTTTGTGCCAGTTTCCCTTGCTCATGGGAACTGCAATTAAATCCATTACAGAATCAGTGTCAAAAGAATAAACAGCTATTACAAGGTTTCCATTTCTGTATTTATAAGATAGCGGTGGTGAATTAGCAGGATATGTACTCCATGTTTCACCTAAAGCTGGGTCTGGTTGATCATGAAACTGTCCAATTATTTGCCAACTACTATTCTCTACATAACTGTTATCAATTTTAATATACTAAGAGTAGTATATCTCTTCTCCTTCATTGGCGGTATTAAATAGTTGTATTTCACTTCTGGCAGTTTGAGAACCATTATTTGGGGATGTCCAATAATCTCCACCAGCACCGATAAAGAATCTGCCTGAGTTTATTCCACCGTTAATTGGTGTATCAGTTGATATGCTAAAATGAGATTCCCCTTGGTATGATGATTCAGTGTACTGTCCTTCCCAGGGTGTATGAGTTCCATCTTCGAAAGTGAGATTTACGTATACATTGTCACCGCAATCGTAATTATTGACAGTGACGCTGCTGCAGGATGCAATTATTAGCATAATAGAGAATCTAGAGAGCAGTTGAATTAAATTAGTACATTTTTTTTTACATTTCATAAAAAACATCTTTATAATATTTTATAACATATTCTAATCTTTAGAATCTATTTGAAGGTTCATCATTCTGCAGCGTTCTTTAAACCCAAGGGATTTCCAGAAGGCTTGTCCCCGGGTGTTCCAGGTCATTACATCCAGATCTATGGTTTCAGTTTTAATATGATCCAATAAAGCCCAGAAACATCGGGTTCCCAGTCCCTTTCTTCGATGATCTCTATGGATGAAAAAATGACGAAGATATGGGGGCGAATCTTCTAGATGAACCACTGCATAGCCCACAATCTCCTGGGATTCCTTAAATAGAAAAACGCCGAATTTATCCTGGGATAAAAAGCTATCCCATCGTTTTAAAAGTTCCGGCTGAGAGGGTGGGCGATCGTATTTTTCATCCTGCATCAACTGTTGGTTCATCTCTAAAAGAAGGGGTAAATCCTTGTTTTTAGCTTTTTGTATATTCAATTTTCGCATCCTTATAAATATCTTCATCCGATGATATTATGGCTCTCTATGAAGAAACTCTTATTTCTTATATGCATTTTATTCGCCCTGACCAGCTGCAGCCTTCTGTTTAACACGAAGTCAGGGAACAATGTAACTACTCAGGATATTACCGTGGATGATCCCCTCTGGGAAACCCCCTTACTGGCCAACGATCTGCCCTATCTGCAGCTGCATCAGGGAGGTGCCAACAGTCTGGACTGGAAATTCGCCAACTGTATTAAGGCCAGTGAAATTTGGATAGAAAAGGCATCCAGCGGGAATTTTGACTCCGCAACAGCCCAAGGGCTAACCAATAGGGTAGAAGTGGATTCCCAAGGCTGGCCTCTTTCTCTGCCCGAGGATACCCAAATGCGTATCTATGGTTCCGGCTATATAACCAGCCTAGACGCAGAGAATAACCGTAGCTATCTTACAGGAGTCTATGTTCTTAGCTGGGACGGCTCCGGAACCATTAGCATTGATGGGACCGCCTATCCGCGTACCACCCAGCTGCTCTACCGTTCCCAGGGCAGAATCGTCATAAAAGTCACCCAGCCCAATGATACCTTGCAAATTGTGGTAACCCGAACTCAGAGGGGTAACCATGTCAGAAATATGAAACTCTGGGCTCCCGCCTATGACGGAGCGGGAATGGCTCTTACCTCGGCGGATGATCTGTCTCCGGGTAATGTAATCGGTAGTCTGGAGCCGGGTCCGGGTCAACCGGAAACCTTTTGGCATCCCCAGTTTATCCGCCATATGAGAGAAAACGATGACTATGGGGTCATTCGTTTTATGGGATGGCTGAGCATCAATAGTATAGATAACCCCGAAACCCTTTCCTGGAAAGACCGCTCCATTGGCAACTACGCAGGAAGGACCATGTCTGTGATAGATGAAGGATATACCCGCCATCCGGTAAAGGATTTCAAGCAGCAGATAGGCTTTCCCTACCAGTGGATTATAGACCTGTGCAACATTCTGGGCAAAGACGCCTGGATACAGATTCCCCATACCGCCGATGCATCCTTTCCCGGTGAACTGGCCCGTCTCTTTGCCGGGGCCACCCAATACCCCGGTCTCCGTAAGGATCTAAGGGTTTGGATCGAACTGTCCAATGAAATATGGAACACCGCCGATTCCTATCTTCCCCAGGCCACCGAGGCTCTGAAAATCGGAGCACAGCACTTTGGCCTTTCCCCGGCAGATCAACCCTTTTACGGAGAAGCCCACGCCTGGGGCGACGGTTATATGCAGGGTAAATTCCTTCAGCGTTTTGAATACGCCTGGTATATGGCAGGAGAAAAGGATGAACGCTGTATCAACGTAGCCGCAGGCTTTCAAGTTAACTCAGGATTCAACGGAATGGTGGTGGATGCCATAAAAGAAATCGGAGAAAATCTTCCTGAAGTTCTGGCCATCACCACCTATTTCGGCGGCGGATGGGACACCACCGGCCAGCTCTTTTCTCTGGTACCGGAAGGAAGCGACCAGCAACTGCTGGACTGGCAGTGGGGAGACAGCGATTACGCCGCGGCTGCAGAAATTGTTCGCAGATCGGTCTGGCAGAATTACCCTGCCTACCTGGCCAACAAAGCCCTCTGCGACGAGGAAAACCTGATAATGACGGCCTATGAAGGGGGGCAGCATGTCCTTTCTTTCGGTTATGCCGACTGGAATGTGGTTTCCAATGCCCGGTTTATGCGTTTTATCGAAGATTTCCAACGCAGTTCCTACATGCATGATCTTTATATTGAGCACTGGGCTCTCTGGGCGGCAGGAGGAGGCAGAACGGCAGCCCTCTTTGTGGATGTTGCCATGTACAGTGTCTATGGCTATTGGGGAGCCAAGGAATACCTAAGTGATGATTCGGAAAAGTGGAATGCCTTTTTGGAATGGGGCGATACCATGGCCGGAGTCAGAGATCCCCATGAGCCCATAGGAAGCAGCCCCCAACTGCCCGAGCTGGACTTTCTATGCGAAGAGGGCAGCTCCTGGACCCAGACCTTTAATGTCACCGGGGGAGACGGCTCCGTTACCATCGATATCCTGGGGGGGCAGATTCCCCAGGGTATTCTCTTTGAAGATCTGGGAAACGGGGTCGGTCAATTCAGCGGAACCGCCACTTCTGTCCAGAACTGCGACTTTGTTGTGCGGACCCTTGATGGTGATCTGGATCCCGATTATGCCATCGCCTCGATTCAGGTGGACCCCGCAGGAACCAGCAGCGGTGGAATCCTGTACTTCCGGGGAGAGGATCTCCCTGAAGATATGGATACCGGAGACGCACTGCGCTGGGATCCTGAAGAATCTGAAAGCTATACCACCGACCCATACCCGGTAAGGACTCAAGCCTTCACATGGGATACGCCTCTATTTGGGAACAGCTACAACCGCGATGATGAGACCTATACACTGGCCTCGGGAAGCTCTTATTACGGGCTCAACATGTACGGCGGCTGGCGGGTATACATAGAAGAAGAGCTGCCCCAGGGGGCTTCCGGCCCCAGTATTTATACGGGGCTGCGGGATAACCAGTTTGAATCCTGGACAGGGCATAATGAAACAATAAATGCGGTGGAATACCATTATCCCAGTTTTCAGGATATGTGCATCATTTTCAAGGCGGACCAGTTTAGCAATTACCAGGATGAGAACAGTACCTACTCCTTTGGCGCCGATGCAACCCAGTCCACCATTCGTATAGACCTGACCTCCCTTTCCGATAGGGAGAACAAGATCCGTTTTCTCATCCTTAACGATGATGACGGAACGGGAGAACCCAGCTGGTATATTTCGGAAGCCCTTTATGATGCAAATCTATTGGGGATTACCCCCTATTTTCAGATAACCAATTTTAACAATAACAGCCAAACAGAAAAAGGATGGGCGGTGATGGAGCCATTGTCGGGGGGCGATATATCCATGCCCCAAGCTGACAGCCTGATAATTGAAGCCACGGATTTTACAGACAACC